>JAHJLU010000385.1 GCA_018821745.1 Myxococcota bacterium
AAACAGACGGACGGGCCTTGCCACAGCATGGCACATGACACCAGGCCCGGCACCAGCAGCGCCTCATGCGTTGCTATTCCTTTTCATAAAACTTTCCATAATTTTCCCAGCAAATCTTGCAGGGATTCAATCCAGGGGCCCAAATAAACTGCGCCTTTACGGTTTTCTCTTTCTCTGACGGTCTCAGCACAAACCCTTCCCCATCTTCGAGCAAAACCTGATCGCCTGGCACCAGGGCCCTCTCTTCATTAAGCGTTTGGAGTATGGCGCTGCCGTCAAGTATCTGGATGAGTAATTCACCATGATACTCATCGAACAGCTTTTGGCCAGCTCTGTAGGGAATCGTGAGGATTTGGATCCGAATATGTGGCTCAGAGGCCAAATGCTTGTTCGCTTCGTTCCTTATCCGATCAGATGAGAAGTAGTACATGATTTTTTCTCTGGTAATTTTACATCTTCAACATGGCAAAAGTAGAGCGCTGGATGGAGGAGTTGTCAAGATTCTTGGCACGAAGGATACCTGGGCGCGTGCCAGGGGGAGGGGGGTGACACAGGATGCTCGGCAGGGATCAGTCGTAGAAATCGGTACACTCATTCTCGACGATGGTGCTGTCGGAGAAGTCGTCGGCGCAGGTGCCTTCTTCGCAGTAGTCGGAGAGGCACTCGGGATCGTCCGTGCAGGATGCGCCCGTCGCCTTTCGCGCCGCGCACTTCATGGTCGCCTCGACGCAGTAGACGGCGGAACCGAAGCACTCATTGCTGCCGTAGGTGGTCGTGAGGCAGGCATCACCCACCTTCATGGGCTCCATGCAGAGGGCGGGGCTCACTGCACTGTTGCAAGCCAGCGAGGGATCACACGCATAATTACCGTAATAATCGCATTCTTCTCCCACCTGAGGGTATGCGACGCAGACACCGGAGTCATCGCCCGTCCAGTTGCAGTAACCGTCGGCACATTCTTCACTGGCGATACACACTCCCCCGGGCGCCAGGCTGCCCGTGAGCATGCCTATCTGTGCCGCCTCCACGTCGTCGTCGTAGGAGTGATCCGGGACCTCCTCACAGCCCACGGCGTATAATTTGGAATAGGCGCTGTAGAAATCCGCCAACCTGGACTCATTGACGGTCACGTTGGGGCTCTCCAGTACTCGCTTTAATTTTTGCTCTTCACCGGTCAGGCACTCCGAGTAGCTGTCATAGGAGCGAAATTCCCACCCCCCGAAGTCCTCACAGCAGGTATAAAACTTGTCGCAATGCAGGGTGGCCATTTTCGTGGCCAGCTCACCCGTGGACATACCGCCGCTGTCGTCATCACAGCCCGCGGCGAGCACCGAAAGAAGAACCATTGCAAATACTTTTTTCATTTAACACCTCAATAACGGTAAAGTTTATTTCCAATATCATCAACAAACATTGCGGCAATGTTGATCCCCGGGCGTCTCTTTGTCAATTAAAATGGTGTCGGACGCATAAAATAATGCCCGGTCCGGGTCAAAGGCAGGGCCGAAACACCAGGCCCGGTGCCTGCATTGACTTGATATGCCATCTTTCATTCATAGTGAGTCCACATTCGAAGCACCTTTACACTCTTTTCTTTTTCATACACCTGGTAGACCAGACGGTGCTGAATATTGATCCTCCTTGAGTAGGCGCCAGCCAGATCCCCAACTAATTTTTCATAGGGAGGTGGGGTTTTAAACGGATCTTCCCGCAGGACGTCAAGGAGCGTTTCGGTTCTCTCTTTCAACCCCGCAGAAGCAATGTTTTTCGCATCTTTTTGGGCTCTTTTGGTGAAATATACCTCCCACATATCCTTCACCAGTCAAGCTCTTTGGACAACCCCTCCAGCGGCTCTTTCATGCCCTCAATGATAGACTCACGCATTCCGGGTACGGAGAGCAGATACAGCGTTTCCTTGATCGAATTCCAGTCCGACTCCGACACCAGAACCGCATTCCCACGCTTTCCCGTGATAATAATCGGCTCGTGAGTACTCTCGGCCTCATCTATCAGACTGTATAACCTGGACCGCGCCTCAGTAGCTGTGATGGTTGACATTTCTACACCTCCCGCATCATTATACGTACGTCAACACGTACGCCATGTCAAGTGTTCTTTTTGTAGCGTGTATCTACGTACTTTGGCGCCACTATGCGATTCAACCCCATTTTGATCCTCAACGCTTCTCAGGGGACCTGCAGGGGGATGGGGGTTACCAGGCTGTTGCCCTTCAGGGAGAGCTCCCCGGTGCAGGGCTCGGCGGCGTGATTCTCGATACGCCAAAAGGAAATGTCCTCCAGCAGGGAGTGTTCAGCCAGCGTACAGAGCGCAGGATCTCCCTCGGTGACAGTCCTCCACGGTCAGAAGAGACGTTGCGCTCAAGGAGCCCCACTCCATCCCCTCTCCGATGGTGACGCCCATAACTCCTGAGCCCGGGTCGATCACATCCATCCACACGCCGTCTCCCTCTGCCGACGGCTCCAGATACTGCGCCAGGGAGGGATCGCTGAAGGTCACCTCCTCATAGGAAAACCCTCCATAGGACATTACGCTATATTCCCTGGACCTGAGTGAAATCCCCACAAATCTTTCTTTTGACTCAACATGCCAAGGAATTCTCATGCAATTCTCATTTTTTAAGCCAAACAATAGCTTCATTCTCGGTTCGAAACACCCTG
>JAHJLU010000386.1 GCA_018821745.1 Myxococcota bacterium
CGGACTCGTCACCATCATGGTCGTCACCGCCGGTGCCGAGAAATTCGAGGACCGCAACGGGAACGGACAGTGGGATGACGGTGAACCCTTCGATGACCTCCCCGAGCCCTTCCTCGACACCAACGACAACGGCGAATATGATGTGGGCGAGCCCTTCTTCGACTCTGACAACAACGGCGAATATTCCGAGGCCGACGGTGTCTACAACGCAGAGACCTTTATCCGGGCAATCTACAAAGTGGTCTGGACGGGCAAACCCGAAGAGAACGAGACCGCGGCCTGGATTACCCACTCCCCCACCACCACCCTCATCCCCGACGGCGGCTCCATGACCGTCACCGCCCGCCTGGTGGACAAAAACATGAACCCCGTGGCAGTCTCTGCCACCTCCGGCGATGCGCTCACATTCCTGGAGGTCAACGGGGCCCTCAACGCCACACAGCCCGCCTCCAGCCCGGGTTACTTCTATCTCGACACCATGGAGGCATGGTCCCTGGATCCCACAACCTGGGATTTCCTCGCCTTTGACGAGACTGCGGCGGACTTCACCTGCAAATTCGACGACGCCAGTCCAGACCCCGAAGGTACTCCCGTCCCCTACACCATTGGTATCGACGCCAGCCTCTCCCCGGGCCCCGAGGGCGAATACGGGGACTTCAACCCCTATAGCTTCAGTTTCATGACCACTGTCTCAGGGACGGTACAGTAGTTCCCGCCCCATGCCATCACCCTCCCCTTCCTCACGAAGGACATTTCTCAAGGGACTGTTGATCCTCACGTGCTGTATTATGGTCCCCCACGGCTCAAAGCGCCCCCGGAACTTTCTCTCTCCGCGCTCCATCCCCCTGCGCCCCTATCGGGAGTCGGATTTTGACAAACCCCACAATCTGGCAGGGTGACCCATGCAGCGCTTGCTCATCCTTATTCTGGCACTGAACCTCTCCTGCAAAGAAAAACAGCACTCACCCCGGGAGGAGGCCCCGCCCACTGCCAAAGCACCGGCCATCGCCCCCCGGCACGTGCGGCCGGCGGTCTTTGCACAGCAGGGGTGGTACTCCCGGAAGCACAAACAACTGATGCACCAGCTGGACACCTTCCTCAAGGTCCCCACCCTCGCCAGGGGCTGCGATCCCATGGCCATCGTTGTACCCCACGCCGGATACCGCTACTCCGGGCGCGTCGCCGGCCAAGCCTACTCCACCATGGGCCGCAAAAAACCCCACCGGGTCATTGTGCTGGGGCTCTCCCACCGCGTGGGGAGCCGGGCCATCTCCGTGGCCGATTACACCCATCTGGAGACGCCACTGGGGGCTCTGCCTGTGGACCGGGAGGCTGCGCATTTTCTCATGAAGAGTGCACCGGACCTCTTCACTTTTTCTTCACAGATCCATGAGGTGGAGCACTCCGCCGAGATGCAGCTCCCCTTTGTGAGGAGACTCTTCGGGGAAGTTCCCACCCTGGTTGTGCTCGTGGGAAACATCCCCGAGGCTGACTACAAGCGTGCTGGAGCACTTCTGGCCGCTCTGGTGAACGAAAAAACCCTCCTCATCGCCTCCTCGGATTTCACCCACCGGGGGCCCCGATACCGCTACTCGCCACTGGCAGGCTCCCCCGACATCAAAGGGGATCTGAGGAAGCTCGACATGGGTGCCTACGAACAGATTGCGCTCATGGATCGCCGTGGCCTTCGCGCCTATAAACGAAAAACCGGAATCACCATGTGCGGGATCAACCCCGTTTCCCTGCTGCTGGAGACCCTCCTCCACGCCCGTGGCAGCTTCAAGGTCCAGGTGGCGGGCTACGAGACCTCCGGAGACATCACCGGTGACTGGACAAATACGGTCTCCTATGTGGGGGCGGCCTTCTGCCGCCAGGATAAGGACGACTACTTCGGCCTGGACAAGTTGCAGCAGAAAACACTCCACCGTCTTGCGGGCAGAGTGCTCCGCCATGTCACGACGCCCGATTTCCAGCGGTCAGATTTTGATCCGGCGCAGTTCAAAAAGGGCCTCGAACTGGGAGGCCTCCTGTCTGAGCCCAAGGCCCCCTTCGTCACGCTGAAAAAGAACGGTCGCCTGCGAGGCTGTATCGGCTACCTGAGACCCCAGGGAGCTCTCTGGGAGGCAGTGGCATCCAACGCCTACTCGGCTGCCCTTCGGGATCGCCGATTCAAGCCGGTCACCGCCGCAGAGCTCCCCGCACTGCATGTGGAGATATCCGTCCTCTCCCTGCCAAGGGCCGTAGCCTCCCCAAACGAAATCATTATTGGCAGGCACGGGATGATCATGACCATGGGGAATCAGCGGGCCACTTTCCTGCCCCAGGTGGCCACGGAACAAAAATGGGACCGCGATCAGACCCTGAGACGTCTGGCCCAAAAGGCTGGCATCCCCCCACAGAGCTACCCCCGGGCCACCTTCGAAGTCTACACTGCCCAGGTCTTTTAAGGGCGCCTGGATTCCATGAGTTTTGCCCCCGCACAATAGATTCCCCGCAGGGTCAGGAGCGGATCATGCTGGAAGCCATTGGCAGCCATCGCAGGCGCGAATAGTCCAGCATAGCCCCCGGTGAGGATCCGCACGGGTTTGAATGGGAGGCTCAGTTCCATGGCTTGACTGACGCCCACCAGCGAAGCCAGCAGCCCATGGAGGACACCGCTGAGAATTGCCTGCTCCGAATCAAGCCCAAGAACAGCCTCGGGCAGGACCCCAGGCAGCCCAAGGGCGGGCAGCTGTTCCGTGTGCTGATGAAGACTGAGAAGCTGCAACTGAGGCCCCGGTGCGATGGCACCACCGAGAAATTTCCCTTCGGGCGAGACCACATCCCAGGTGACGGCGCTCCCCACATCCACCACCAGCGCTCCCACCCCGTGATTGTATGCGGCGAGGCAGTTGAGCAGGCGGTCAACCCCTGTTTTTTGTGGCTCCAGGGTCTGATTCACCAGCCCCACGTGCTGATTTTCGATATGCAAGACCCCTGCGTACCGGGAGAGAAGCCGAGTCAGTCCTGGGAGCCTTTGTGGAGCCACCGATGCAACGAAGATCCCATCGAGGGGAGGAAGCGTCGAAAGCCATACGTCAAGACCACCGAGTTCATTGCCAAAACGAGAAACTCCCCCAAGATTTCCTGATGATGCCAGTGCTGCCTTGAGGGTAGTATTTCCCGCGTCGACGACGAGACAGGACCCCATCATTTGCTACATCAACAGGAGGATGAGGAGGAGAAGCGCGAGTCCCCACGCACCAAAGGCGATGATCCAGGGCCACATTCCCTGACCGGACTGATCGACAGCCGCAGGTGCCGGGGCCGGAGGCATGCCAGCAGCAGGCGCTGCCTGGGGAACAGGGGCAGGTGCTGCCATGGGTGCTGGCGCTGCCATGGGTGCAGGCGCTGCCATGGGTGCTGGCGCTGCCATGGGTGCAGGCGCTGCCATGGGTGCAGGTGCTGCCATGGGTGCAGGTGCGGCCATGGGCGCAGGCGCTGCCATGGGTGCGGGCGCTGCCATGGGCGCAGGTGCGGCCACAGGTGCAGGCGCTGCCTGGGGAACAGGCGCAGGTGCGGCCACAGGTGCAGGCGCTGCCTGGGGAACAGGCGCAGGTGCAGGCACGCCACCGGGAGGCATTCCGGGGGCGGCACCAGGGAACATTCCGGGAGCACCACCGGGAGGCATTCCGGGGGCGCCGCCGGGAGGCATCCCGGGAGCACCGACTTCTCCGGGCATTGGACCATCGCTGGGGGACCAGAAAAGGGTTTTCTTTGCGGCTTTCTGCTGAACGGGAGTTCCGCAGCCAGAGCAAAACTTGAGTTCAGGTGCCAGTTCTTTGCCACATTTTGAACATTTCATACCGATTTCTCCAGATGCGCAGACATCCTGCGATGTTCCACGCTGATAATTCAGTCATAAGATCGTGACCCCTTTTATCATTATTTGAAATGTTTCACAAGCTGAGCATGGGAGTGTGGGAAGCTTTACTGTGCCACTGAGATGGTGATCTGCTCGACCACATCCGCCCCTGATTTGGCAGCAAAGGAATATATCCCCGCCTCTTTCAGGACAAACATCACCGCCCCCCCTTCCACAGGAGCGCTCTCGACCATACTCCCGTCGCGCTTCATGATCACCCGGGTCGGCACCTGTTTTTCCCAAGAGAGGCGGATCTCGGGATTACCTCTCACGGAGCCTGCGATGATCACTTTGGTGCCATAGGCTGTTTTTCCCTCAATGGCGTTCTGCACCCCACCGGATCTCACGGGCTCAAACTGCGCCGAGGAGAACTGCAGGGTGGAGGCCAGGGCTCTGATGGAGGAGTCAACCGCCAGTGCAATAAACTGGAAAAACCCGGTCTCACCGGCCGGCGAAGTAACCTCGGTCTCGGCCACTACCTCCTTCATGAGCTCAAGGAGATCACGCTCCCCCGGATCGAGCTCCCCGGGAGGTGTCATTTTCCCCAGAGCGATGAGCAATAGCTCCTCGGCCCCGAGGGGAGCCCGCGAAGGTGTTCTCGTTTTCATTGTTTTGAATAGAAGGGTATCCCAGGGATCCCTGTTGCCGTGCTTGTTCATGATCCTTCTCCTTTCCCATGGAGGTGAACATGCTGCCGTCTTGTACGCGACGAGGAAATATTCCTCACTCACCTTCCTCTATTTTGGGAAAGTTTTTCTACCATGCCAGCGAGTTTCACTTTGATTTTATTCTTCTTGCTGTAGACCGTATTGAGCGACAACCCCAACTGCGCGGCGATCTCCTCATGGGTGAGCTGGTGCTCGTAGCACAGCTCCACAAAACGCTGCTCGTTCTTGCTGAGCTGCGCTATCGCCTGCATGAGGATTCCGATCTGCTCCTGCTCCTCGAGCTCCTCCGGAGGAGTCGGCAGCTGGCTGACGGGTTCTGGCATGTACCGCTCGTCGTCATCGAGTGAGGTGGTCTTCGGCGTACGTTTTCTCAGATGATCATAGGCCGTATTGGTGGCAATGAGCCCAATCCAGCTGGAAAATTTATATCCCTTGTCTGAATCGTAGAGGCGCAATTTCCGGTAATCGTCCTTGACCATGTTGAGGAAGGCCTGTCCCACCGTATCTTCCAGATCCTCCTGGGATACGTCAACAGTGTGCTTCAGAAAAACCCTGCGGACGCAACTGATGACCAGGCGCCGATACCGTGTGTGGAAATTCCCGAAAGCCTTGGTGCTGCCCTCAAGTACTTGCGATAATAAGAGCAGTTCCTCTGCCTGCACCATGTCATTTTTCGCCATAGTGGTTCTCCCGGTTAGTCAGTGGGCATACTACCGTTTACCCCAGTATTTTCAAGTTGGAATGTGGGAGGCGTGGGAAGAAATTATTTCATGGGAGCGGGTTTGGGAGGAGCAATCCGCTTGATGCGGGGAGCTGCACCGCGACCGCCGGGAACCATGAGAGGTTTTCCGGGCTGTCCAGGTCTCAGTCTGCGAATGTTGGGCATTCTGCCACCGGGCATGCCGGGCATTCCAGGAGCGCCTTTGGCATCAGCAGGCTGAATCCAGACTGCGTTGGGGGTGGCGGTCTTCTGAATTGCTTCGTAATATTTTGCAGGGGTCACACCGGGGTTGGCTTTCATGTACTTGACTGCTTCTGCTTTGGCATCGTCGATGAGTTTGCGGAAGAGAGGAAGTGATCTGCCGTTGACCGATTTGCCGTTGATGTAGACGGCGGGAGTCCCCATGACGCCAATCTGACGACCGGCTTTCATGGTGGCCTGAACGAACGCCTTGTGGGTGTTCTTGTCGAGAGCTTCCTTGAATTTGGCCATGTTCACACCAACGGTCTTGGCGTGGGCGTCGAGGACTTCGCGGGGGAGCTTTCTGGAGTCTTTCTTCAGGAGCTTCAGGTAGGCATAAAGGCCCTCGGGACCCTTCTGATTGAAGACTTCCTGGATGGCTTCATGGGCCAACTGAGCATCTTTGTGGAAGGGCAGAGGATAATGAATAAGGGCGATCTTCACGCCTTTTTTCATACCTTTGAAGTCTTTGCCGTCGCCTTCAATGACCTGCTCAAGGATATCCATGATCTTGCCACAGTAGGGGCACTGTACGTCAAACCCGATGGTCATGACGACATCGTCGTTGGGATCGCCGAAGAAGGGGAGCCCTTTTACGTCGATTTTGTATACTTTGGTGGTGTCGAGACGGGGTCTCTGACGACGCTGGGCTTTTCTGTCGGGCATTTTCTGCTCGATGTATTTGGCCTGGGCGAGTCCGGATCCCACTGCAAATTTGTAGATGTCGGCGCGGGTGGCTTTTTTCTCTTCGATGGCTTTTTTGGCCTTGGCGATCTCGCGGTCGATAATGGATGCGAAGGCGGGGAGAGGACGGGCCCCGGAGACGAAGTACCCGTTGATGAAGAATGCGGGGGTACCACGGACACCGAATTTGGCGCCAAATTTCATCATCTCGTTGACCTGTGCCTCATGGGTTTTACCATCGAGGGCAGCTTTCACCTTCACGGGGTCAGCGCCGGCCAACTCTTTGGCCCACTTCACGAGGTTCTCATCGGTGAGATCCTTGCGGTTATCAAAGAGATGATTGTGGTATTTCCAGTATGCTTCTGAAGGACCTTTCTGCGCGAGAACTTCCATGGCGGCATTGGCGGCGGGCATGGCACGCTTGTGGAAGCGAAGAGGATTGTGCAGGAAGACGATTCTTACGTCGTCCTTGTATTTGTCCAGGACTTCTTTCATGGTTTTCTCGCCACGGCCACAGTAGGGGCACTGGAAATCAGAGAATTCCACGATGGTAACCAAGGGCTGCTTGCCGCCTTTTACGGGGAGTTTGGAGAAGTCGGTGGTTACATTGTAGACAACATTGGGATCGACAACTTTCCGTACACGGGGGGGACGGGCGTTTTTGCCGCGGGGATCTTTCTTGCCGCGGGGGTTCCCTGACAGTGCCTGGAGATTACGCTCGCCGTTTCTGGTGAGCATGGCGTAGGCTTTGTCACGGGGAATGCGCTGCTTGGCAATAATCTGCAGCTCTTCACGGATCATGGCTTTCAGATCTTCTTCGGTCTTCTTGAGATCTTTGGTCATGTTGAACTTGCGACCATTTACCAGGATGGTGGGGGTACCGCGGACGCCGATGAAACGACCTGCGAGGACCTGGCTTTTGACCTTGGGCTCGTGGGTTTTCTTCTCGAAGGCGGCCTTGAGTTTGTTCACATCCATGCCCACTTCGCCGGCCCACTTGATGATGTTCTCGGGGGTAATCTGACGGGAATTGTCGAACATTTTTTTCTTCAGGGCAGCGAATTTGCCCTGGGCCATAGCCTCGATACCGGCTTCAGCAGCTTCCTGAGCGCCTTTGTGACGGGCGAGGGGGAAGTTCATGAGCACGAAGCGGGCGTCTCTGGGGTAGGCTTTGAGTACGTTGTCAACGACATCGGTGGCTCTTTTGCACCAGGGGCACTTGAAGTCTTCAAACACCACGATGGAGACGGGAGCGTTCTTGGGACCTACAAAAGGAGCATCGGCGGGGATGCGGAGATTAACACGCTTGATGGGGCCGGCACCGACAGCGCCGCGGGCACCTTCGCCCTTGGAGGCGAAACCACTCTTGCAGTCGGGACATTTTGTGGATTTCCCTTTTTTACCCAGTGGCAGGAAGAACCCGCCCAGGAGGGATCCGAGGAAGAAGAAGAA
>JAHJLU010000387.1 GCA_018821745.1 Myxococcota bacterium
GGAAGACCTGGGTCGGATTGGGAACCTCCGGGTGGATGAATGGTATCGCAGAGGCGCCGAAGTGGAGTCTCCCCTCGTCCGCTGGGTCCGTGGAGATGACGCCGATGTGGACGTTGGGGAGTCCGCCGGAGATGTCTTTGAGGACGCGCATGAGCTCTGAGAACTGGCTCGTGAGCAGCGCCTGCTCCGCGGCCATGGAGAGGGAGTTGTCAATACTGAAGAGGAGATCCACGTTCCTCGTGGCGCCCTGAAGTGCCGAGAAGTCAGAGATGACGTCGGGGGCTGGATCTGCAACCTTCATGGGGCGCTGAATGCACGACCAACTGAAAGCGATGGCGGTCACGCCGAGGAGTATCGCTACTGTTCTTAAATAAATTCTGCTAGTTACCTTCATGTTTGACCTCCGTAGGGTAAATGCCTAGGTTATGAATATATACGCCATTTTAAATAGCCGGACAAGTAACTTCTCACTCACCATGTCACTTTTCCGCCAATCCATAAAAGCTCCATGAAAAACATGGGGCCCCGATGGAAAAAATGGAGCATCAGGCTCTTACCACCCCTACAGTGTGTTTCGCAGCGGAAAACGGATGGAAAAAACTTTCAAGAAAGTGCCATCGTGATAGTATGCAGGCCGGTTCATCGGTAGAGAAGCTGTGTTAACTGCACAGATATAAAAGGAAAACCCAAGTTGAAAAAAAGAGTTTTCCCGGGCCGTGACTGATAAAAAAAGGACACATCTGTCCCCGAACAGTGGAGCGAGTTGTCCGCTAGTGGGGATAAGGAGAAGGCAAAATGAAAAAAATTGGCATCATTACAAGTGGCGGAGATTGCGCCGGCCTCAACGCCGTGGTCAAGGGCGTTGGCCTGACCGCAGCCTCCCATGGTATGTCAACCTACGTAATCCCCAATGGTTACGCGGGAATTTACAACCTGGTGGAGTTTGATAGCCTCACGGAACTGAGCCCCGCTCGGCTCGACATTGTGAATGTCTCCCTGGCGGGGTCCGAGGCGGGCCACTCCCGGGTGAAGATCTCCCGGATCAAGGATCCCCACAAATACGATCGTATCAAGGAAGGTCTCAAAAAGCACGGGATCGACGGGCTGGTCATCAGCGGCGGAGACGACACGGGGAGCGTGATCGTGGATCTGGCCCAGAACGGCATCAACTGCATCCACGCGCCCAAGACCATGGATCTTGACCTCAACTCCTACAGCGTGGGGGGCGACTCCACCATCAACCGCATCGGCACCTTTGTCCAGGATCTCAAGACCACGGGGCGCACCCACAACCGCATCATCGTGGTGGAAGTGTTTGGCCGCTACGCCGGCCATACCGCCTTCAGGGGCGGCGTTGGCGGGGGCGCCGATGCGGTGCTCATCCCCGAGATCCCCGTGAACTTCGATGTGCTCTATTCCCACATGCGCGATGTATACTGGATGCGAATCCTTGGCAGTGACGTGCGGGCCGGGACTTATTCCATTGTGGTGGCCGAGGGCATGAAGAACTCAAACGGCGAAGAGCTCTACGACGAAAACTCGGGAGTTGACAGCTTCGGTCACAAAAAGCTCGCCGGGGCTGGCAGATATGTTGTCCAGGAGCTCACCAAACGCATGAAGGCCGACCCGCGGATTATCAAATACATGAAGCAGTCGGGAATGTACGTGGAGGGTCTCTATGAGGCCCCCGAGATCCGCACGGTCCAGCCGGGCCACCTGGTGCGCGCCGGTGGTTCCTCGGCCTACGATGTCAACTACGGCATGGAGGCGGGGATGGCCGCCGTGGAGCTGCTCAAGGCCGGCTACTCGGGATACTCCGTGGTGGATGTCAAGGGAACCCACATCCGCTTCCAGAAGACCGAAGAGCTCATTAAGCAGCGGTACGTGGATCTGGATCAGATCCGCTTTTACGAAAACATGAACATGTGCTTCGGGCGGCCCATCACGGAAGTTACGCCCGTGTTCGAAGAGGTACATGGGCAGGTGGATCGCATCTACTGATCCACGGAGTTGCTATGGCAAAATCGAAGAAGAAACAGACGGTGGTGAGCGGGAAAGTGATTGTCCGCAACCGGAAGGCCGGCTTTGAGTACCACCTTGAGGAGCGCTTCGAGGCGGGGATCTCCCTGCTCGGATCCGAGGTGAAGTCCTGCCGTGCGGGCAAGGTCTCTCTGGTGGACGCCTATGTGGAGATCGACCGCGGGGAGCTGTGGCTGGTCAATGCCCATATTGCGGAGTACAGTTTCGCCAACAGGCTCAATCATGCCCCCCTCCGCAAGCGAAAATTACTCATGCATCGCATTGAAATTACACGGCTCGGTGTAAAAATTCGAGAAAAGGGGTTCACTTTGATTCCCCTTGCCCTCTATTTTAACCCTACGGGGAAAATAAAAGTGGAGATCGCTCTGGCCCGTGGGAAGAAAGCCCACGACAAACGCGACACCATTCGCGAGAAGGATCAGCAGCGGGCCATGCAGCGCGGTGATTTTTAACGGCACCCCGTGGGGAGGGCTCATGATTGTTGCGACACATCTGGTACATATGATCGAGAAGAAATCCATGCTGCTGGGGGAGCGCTGGGCAGAGGAGGTCATGGAGAACAAACTGACCCCACACTACGCCCAGTTGACCGTGGAAGAGCTGTCACGGCGGGCC
>JAHJLU010000388.1 GCA_018821745.1 Myxococcota bacterium
ATGTTACACCGGCGCAACCTCCAGCCGCGGCCCCCTAAAACCATTGACATATCAATTCAAGCCGAATATTCATGGAGGCGTACATGGCGCCACGCAGAGATAGCGTACCAGTTGCCCTTGTGATATAAGTGATTACTGTGTTTTCAGGATGGGAACGCCCAGTCCCCTCCGCCCCCCGGACGTTGCCGGGCCTAAGGTACACCATGAGCTCTATCGAACTCCAAATGAAATTATTTGTCTTTGTCGGACTCCTCATTTCCATAGCATTCCATGAGTTCGGACATGCCTTCATCGCCCACAAACTGGGGGATCCCACCCCCGAATCCCAGGGCCGCGTCACCCTTAATCCTGCAGTCCACTGGGACATCATCGGGACTATTATTCTCCCCGCTGTGCTTCTGTTCTCCGGCTCCACCTTCTTCGTCGGCTGGGGCAAACCCGTAGAGATCCAGCCCCGGTATTTCACAAGAAAAGTCAGCATGAGCCTCGGGGACACGCTTGTCTCCATCGCAGGCCCCATTATGAACGTCCTCCTGGCCATTGCTTTTACCATCCTGTTCGGCATTCTTGTCCGCAATATGACCCTCAACCCCACGAATATAAAGATCCTCTACGGAATACAAACATGGGTCTACCTCAACCTGGTACTGGCGGTGTTCAACATGCTCCCCATCCCCCCCCTGGATGGGGGCCACGTGCTCATGAACCATCTGGGCCACCGACAGCAGGGGTTCAAAGATTTTCTCGCAAATTACGGAATGTATATTTTTCTGGCCTTGTGGATTTTCGGTGGCCCCATCCTCCGCCCGATTTTCAAACCGGTCTATCTCCTTGGAGATTACATGATCGCCCTGGCCATGCCGTAGAGAACCGCCTTGGAATCAGATCTCACCCTCTCCCCCGATCTCGATGTTCAACTGGAAGAACTTTTCTCCGGTCCCTTCGATCTGCTGCTGCACCTGGTGCGCAAGCATGAGCTGGATCTGCGGGAGATTCCCCTGGGGTTCCTCGCGGAAAAATACGTTGAGGCCCTCACTCGCCTCAGGGAACTGAACATTGACATCGCCACGGACTTCCTGGTCATCGCCGCCACACTGGTAGAGTGGAAGTCACGGGTGATTCTTCCCCGCGCGGCCGGTGAACCCGAGGGCGATGAGGAAGATCCCGCAGCGGTTATTGCCCAGCGGCTGCTCCTCTATCGCAAGTTCCGCCGCGCCGCCGCGTGGCTCTACGAGCGAACCGCCATGGAGACGCCCCAGTGGCGAAGAGGATCCCCCATTGTTCTCCAGGAGGAGAGCGCCGAGGAGCTGGAGGCTGTCCCCCTCTCCCTGTTGGCCGAAACCCTTATGGCAATCCTCCCCCGGGAGGGAAACACTACCTACGGTCGCTCTTCCATGGTCAAGGAGCTCTCTCTCCACGAGCGGGTCTCCCAGATCCTTGAGACCCTGGAGCGCGAAGGGACCATCTCCTTTTCCCGGGTCCTCTCGGGAATCACCAACCAGCGGTTGCGCGTCATTGTGCTCTCCTTCCTTGCGGTCCTGGAGCTCTCCCACCTGGGGCTCGCCACCATCTGCCAGGATGAAAACGGGGGAGAGATCCAACTGGTCCTGACCGACCAGCAGGGTGCATGACATGTGCCACTCCTGACGGATTTTTCACGCAAAGGGGTACTCATTTACCCCCCATGTGCTATATACGCTCCTGCCTGATGCACAAAGGGCACTATTATAACGATCATGGATACCAATAAAATCTCACTCATTCTTGAAGCCATCGGCTCCCCGGAGGTCGACCCCGACCTGGTGGTGAGACTCCAGGCCGTGATTTTTGCGTCGGAATATCCGGTCACCATTAAAAAACTAAAGGAATTCTTTGAGGATTACGAGCTTGACCAGATCGAGCAGGCGCTGGTGGCCCTCTTTTCTCTCCATGAAGAGATGGGAATCCAGCTCAACAGAGTGGGAGGGGGGTACCTCTTTACTACTGCCGCTGCATGCGGGGGGACGGTTCGCCAGTTCATGG
>JAHJLU010000389.1 GCA_018821745.1 Myxococcota bacterium
AACCTGTTCCACCGAAAAAGGAGTGACTCGTGGCTAAATTTTTACCTTGGGTTTTTCTGTCATGCCTACTTATTCCAACTCTCGGCTGCGCTCCCCAGATGCCTGTCAGGCACAAACGTTACCTGAAAACGGCAGCAAAAAAAGATCTCAATTGTGCCCCTTCCAGGCTGAGCATCCACACCATCGGGAAGAATCAATACCGGGTGACCGGCTGCAATGGAAGGGTCGCTTACCGTATTCGCTGTAGCCCCGGGCATGAGTGCCAGGTAGAAATGACCCAGGTCCCCACGCCGATTACCGGTGGAGGTGAATAGCATGGATCTCAAGTCATGGAAAATACCGAGTAGAGCCGTTCCTCGGGCTGTCCCCTGGATAGAAAAATTGACCGCAGAGACACTGCTGCGGGCATACTATCTTTTGCCCCGCACGCCCCATCTCGAGATACAGGGGATGGAAAACATCCCCTCTGGGGAGTCGGTGATTTTTGTCATGGAGGGCGCATCTCCTTCCTCTTTTGTCCCCTTCCTCTTCGGTCTGTATCAACACCGGTCGACGCGCTACCCTGCGTTTTGCGCACCACGTTGCTTTTATGATACAGCCTTCTTTCGGTTTCTCCTTCCACACCTCAACGCACTCCCGGTCCCGGCATTTGGAGAAATGGTGGCTGAGCCATTCATTTCCCATGTTGGTCGACTCCCGACCCCGACGGAGATTAGCTCCCTGTGGTCCCTTCTGGCTGGGGAACCATTCACCAAGAGCCCGGGAGCCTCCCTGTTCATGGAAAAACTCGGGACTCACAATGCCCGCGATTTTCTCTCATGGTACCGTTCCCTGTGGGAGCACGAGATGCTGGTGTTCCAGGAGCTGGTCCACCATTCCATGGTGGAATGCAACCTCAACGTGCTCACATTTGCCAGTCTCTCCTGTATCTTTGGAGACACTCCCATGGATCGTGTGTTGCCCGTTGTGACTGCCCTGCTCCAGAGTCGGCCGCTGCTGCCCGTCACCTGCACCAATATTGAGCCCACCGAATTCAACGACGGTGCGGCCATGGTCTTTCATATCGGCGATCCTGTCCTCCTCCCTGACGACATCCCGTTTTCGGGCACGGCGGAGGGAGTGACCTCGGTTGACTTTGCTGCTGTGTTAGCCAATATCGATCGACTGAATGCCCTTGCGTTATCCCTTTTTCCATGATGAGACTCCCATGCCCCTTTTTCCCTTTCTGCTCCTTTTCCAACTCATGACCTCCTGTTCCTCCCGTGGCAATTCGCTCAACGAGACCGATGAACACTCGACTGCCGGCACGGCAAAACACTCACCCGCGCTGCGCGGCATGGGCACCCCCCCTGCCCGGATACGAGGCACGGCATCAATCGTGAACCGCAATATGAAGGGGACGCACCCCGTCGCCCGGGTTTTGACAGCACCCCAGTCACTGCACATTCCCTCACAGTCAACCCAAAAGGCGATGTACCCATGGAAAAGACGGGCCTCCAGGTACGAGAGCCTTGCGAGCCGGTTCCCTGCTCCTGCGGGATTTCATCGGGTGAAGATAAAGACCGGCACATACGCCTATTATCTGCGCCACCTCCCCCTGCTACCCCAGGGCAGCAAGGTCAAATCCTATGACGGCCTTCTCCTGGTTGACTCCACAAAGGCAGCCGCCGCGGTCATAGATCTCGATGTGGGGAAGCGCGATCTGCAGCAGTGCATGGACACCATCATGCGTATCCGGGGCGAGTACCACTGGTGGCGCAAGTCCAGCACCCGCGTGAAATTTCGGTACGGGGGCGGCAAATATTTCGGGTGGGCCCAGTGGAAAAACGGGATCCGGCCAAGGCAGCATGGGCGGTCTGTCGTTTATGAGCCCCGAGGCACTGTGGACAGCTCACGAAAGAATTTTATCAGGTACCTCACCTTTATGTTCGCCATGACAGGGACAATCAATAACAACCGCGAACCCACCGTGAAGAAACTCGCCGATTTGTCAGCCGGCGATTTTTTCATCCATCCCGCACCCTCCGCCAGGGTACTCGGGCATGCCATCATCATTGTGGACATCATAAAAAACGCCACGGGGCGCGTGAAAATTCTCATGGCCCAGGGATATACTCCCGCTCAGGATTTCCACGTGATAAAAAACCCCTCCGGCGGTATCTGGTATGACATAAACGAGACGGCAACAATAAATACCCCCCTATGGTCTGGATTTCTATGGAAAAATCTCAGGCGATTCCGATATTGACAGGGGTTGCTGCCTCCCATGGGGTCGCGAGCCTGTGACCTGCAACGCTCAAACGATTTGAGTTGACTTTCATCGCTGTATCCCGTAAATGGCCAGCATTGGCATATTCCCTCAATTCCGATTTTTTCGGGACCCCTTCCACAGCCTGGAGGAGCCATGGCAATCAGAATAGAAACCGGACCTAAAGCGGGGCGAGAGGATCCTGTGGGCAAAAAATTCCTCGCTCTGTTGTCACCGGAATTACCTGGCAAAATCGATGATATCCGAGTCTGCTCCATCTACACGATCGACGGTGATGTGCCCAACCCAGTGTTGACCACACTGGCCAACTCCGCCCTGGCGGATCCTGTCATTCATGATTATTCTCTCCGGGGACCGCTCCACGGATCGTTTGACTGGGTAGTGGAGGTAGATTTCAAGCCGGGTGTCACCGACAACGAAGGACGCACGGCCACAGAATCGTTGGCTCTCCTCCTTGGCACCTCCCCGGAGAAGACCCCTCGCATCTACTCTGGCAGGCAATTTCGCATCACAGGTGATCTGACCGCCGGGGAAGTCCATGATCTGGCCGACGCCTACCTGGCCAACACACTCATTCATCGCATCCGCATCGCCGGAGCCCGGGACTTTGAGCGGGGAAACCCCCTGGAGGCAAATCCCCCCATCGTCCGGCTGAATCATGAGCCCAGAGTGGCCACCCTGGACCTGGATCGTGACGACGACACCCTGACCCGCATGAGCCGGGAAAATGTCTGGGCTCTCTCGGTTTCAGAAATGCACACCATCGCAGCCCATGTGCAAAGCGCCACTTTTCAGAGCAGGCGAGTGGCAAAGGGAATGCCGACGGCTATCACCGACGTGGAGATGGAGTGTCTGGCCCAATCCTGGTCAGAACACTGCAAACATAAAATATTTTCTGCTGATATAACGTATACCGAGGATGGTGTAACAGAAAACATTCCCGGTCTGTTCCGCTCGTGCATCAAGGCCACCACGGAAAAAATCCGCCAACAAAAAGGAAAAAAAGACACCTGTCTCTCGGTATTCAAGGACAACGCCGGGGTTATCAAGTTCAACGAGAAGTGGGGCCTTGTGTTCAAGGTGGAGACCCACAACTCCCCCTCGGCCCTGGATCCCTATGGTGGTTCACTCACAGGGATCGTCGGCGTGAACCGTGATCCCTTCGGGACAGGGATGGGTGCACGGCTCCTGTTCAATACCAACGTCTTTTGTCTGGCGAACCCCTTTCGCAGAGACCCTGTCCCCATGGGGCTCCTCCATCCACACCGAATTCTGGAGGGGGTGCGGGAGGGAGTCGAGCACGGGGGCAACCAGAGCGGAATTCCCACCATAAATGGCAGCGTCGTGTTTGATGACCGGTACCTTGGGAAACCACTGGTTTATTGCGGCACAGGCGGGTTGCTTCCCCTCATCCTCAACGGGAAAAGCGGGTACGAAAAATACCCTTCCCCGTCGGACCTGGTGGTCATGGTGGGGGGCAGAATCGGGATGGACGGAATCCATGGCGCCACCTTCTCTTCGGAAGAGCTTCACGATGGCTCCCCCTCCAGCGCCGTTCAGATTGGTGATCCCATCACCCAGAAGCGCATGTTCGATTTTCTCGAGATTGCACGGGACCGGGGACTTTACTCTGCCATCACCGACAACGGTGCAGGCGGTCTCTCCTCCTCCGTAGGGGAGATGGCCACCCTCACCGGCGGGGCCACCATCGATCTGGCCAAAGCCCCCCTGAAGTATGCGGGGCTTGATCCATGGGAAATCCTGGTCTCGGAATCCCAGGAGCGCATGACGCTGGCCATTCCCCCGGAATCCATCGGGGAATTCATGAACCTTTCGGCGCTCATGAACGTAGAGTCGACGGTCATTGGTGAATTCACCGATTCGGGATACCTGGAAATTTTCTTCTCAGATCAACCGGTCGCCGATCTTCACCTTGGGTTC
>JAHJLU010000390.1 GCA_018821745.1 Myxococcota bacterium
CGTGAAGAGCTGGGCGACAACGTCGAGATCGCGCTGGGATTCGCCTGATGAATACCTTCGGTACGCTCTATGTGGTGGCCACCCCCATCGGAAATCTCGGTGATATGACCCAGCGCGCCCGGGAGATACTCGCCACGGTCGATGTGGTGGTAGCTGAAGACACCCGCCTCACGGGTGGGCTCCTCCAGAAGCTTGGGATCGCGCCACGGAGCATGGAGGCACTTTACAAGGATCGGGAGCGGGAACGCACGGAGCAGGTGCTCGGGCAGCTGCTGGAGGGCCGGAAGGTCGCCCTGTGTTCCGACGCCGGGACTCCGGGGATCTCCGATCCAGGGGCGCTGCTCGTGGGGCGGGCCATGGAGGAGGGGGTGCTGGTGGTTCCCATTCCCGGTGTCTCAGCTCTGACGGCACTTTTCAGTGTGAGTGGATTTTCCGGCACCCATTTCTGGTTTGAGGGGTTTCTTCCAAGAAAAGGAAAGGACCGGGCACTGAGGCTTTCCTGGCTCCAGAGGCTCACCGAGCCTTATATCCTTTATGAAGCACCCCATCGTATCGTGGAGACGCTTGAGGATCTCAATGCACTGGACCCCGAGGGCGTTATCACCGTGGGTCGGGAGCTCACCAAGCTCCATGAGGAGATCTTTCACGGGACCATTGGTGAGGCGCTGGCCCACTTTTCCCAGGGGGAGACCCGGGGGGAGTTTGTGCTGGCGGTGAAGGGGACCCCCGTGGAAGACCAGTTGACCCACCTCCCCGCCATGGAAGACGAGGTGGCCCGACTCCTCGCAATTGGGCTCTCCACGCGGGATACGGCCGCAGTGCTCGCGCCCCTTTACCGTGTCCCCAAAAAGCAGGTCTACGAGCTCGCCATGGGTCTCAAACAAAACTGACCACATATAAGCTTGGTCCTACCGCAGCCTATTTTCAGGGGAGCGGCGAAGAGCTCGAACACGTCCCCATGGGTCCGGAGGATGGCGAATACTGTCACCGCGATTGCGGAGCCCATGCGGTTGACTGGGCGGGCAATGCCGGACAAACACTTTACCTCACCGATGGCGAGCCAGGGATGGACCGTACCCGTTTCGACTGGTCTCGTCACGAGGGTTACGGTGGCGCGCAATACAATCATCTCTATCTGCTTGCCCCAATAAATACCAGCTCCCCCGACGATGGCGACAGTTGGTATACCGCATCTCCCGATCCTGTTCGATTCCACGGGGCTCATGAGTGGAGCCGGCACGGCTCCGAGCCGTTCATCGACGTACAGCCTCTGTAACAATCCCACCGATGTGGCCTACGGTTCAGGTTTGCCCCTTCGCGATGAGATGCTCTTCACGTGCAGAGGGGACCGTAAGTTTGTGGTTGTGGGTCCCGACGGCGTTGTGCAACGCACCCTGGCGGATAATCGCGTGGGCGATCCCGTGGCAGGTATGATTACGAGTACACGGAGCGCGTGTGTGCTCACCGTGGCCGACTACCAAGAACAGCGTTTGCTCAATTACCAGGACGGTCCCCTGAAGCCATGGGGCGACGAGATCTTCAGCAACCAACCTGAACCCGGTGGTTTTGTCTTCCTGGGAGTGCTTGAGCTCGGTGGCCCTGCTGTCGCAGTATCGGCAGCCCAAGTGCCTTAAACAACAAACCGAAGGGGAGACAGTGAGCCAGCTCGCACTCCATGGGTTAGTCCGTTTCCCTTTTCTCGGGTGTTACTTTTAAGGGGATACCTGCTTGGGCGGGGGGTAGAAAGGGGCCGGAGCCTCAGGGGCGGGCTGGCAGGAACAATTCCATTGAAGTGAAACGGGAGCGTGATTCCACTCACAACGAAATATTCTAAAAAAACTTGACGGAACTTTCTTGCTGTACTAAAAAATCTGTAAACACGGTGTATTTTGTTCTGAAGGAGATCTTCCTACCACCACGATCCTGTGATCATCTCCTCTTCCCCTGGTCCGCGAAGGCCCTGACCTTTCAAACTTTCAATGATATTTCCCCCTCCTTCAGGATAATGTTTATAAAGGGCCGGACCAGGGAGCCCTTCTTTTTGGCCACATCAGGTGGTTATTCATGCATTTTACAGTCGACACCGCCCTCCACGGGCACCGCATCGAGAAAATTCTCCTGCTGAGAGCGTTGTATTGTAAGCAGGGTGGTTGTCATCAGTATCTGCTCTTTGGGGAACAGTTCACGTAATCACCGATGGGTAAGAATTCATTATGGTGTGCAGGTGCCCAGAATTTTAAAGAGGTGGGTGCGCTTCTTTGTAATCAAATCACAGGGCGTGCGACCCATAAGGTCTTTCACGGTTTTCAGGGCGTTATATTTGAGGAGCAGTTTCATCTCTGCCGGTCTGTCGTTCCACACCGTCCAGTGCAGGGGCGTGAAGCCCTTGTTATCCTGCTCATTCACCCTGCACCCGGCTAAAAGGAGCAGTTTCATCACCTTAAGGTGGCCCAAGGCGGTCGCTGCATGCAGAGGAGTCCATTTTTGCCGGTCCTCGACAAAATTAATGCTTGCGCCCTTGCTTACGTAAAGCTTCACCAGCTCGTGCCTGCCATGATAGGCTGCCTCGAAAAGTGGTGTCCACTTGTACTTGTTATCCACGGCGGCGAGGTTTGCACCGTTGAGCAACAGTAATTTGGCGATGACAGTGTCGGGGTACTGAGGCGCGGAGTGGAGAGGTGTTTTGTGTTCATGGGTATCTGCGAGATTGACATCTGCGTTGTTTTTCAAAAGGAGCCGCACGATCCGCTTCCTGTTAAAATGCACTGCCCAGTGGAGCGGGGTTCTGCCAAGCAGTCCCCGGATGTTTACGTCAACTTTGTACTTGAGGAGCAACCTTACTACATCATAAAATCCCTTATATGCTGCAGTATTGAGGGGTGGACCACTTTCGGGTCCCCCCTGTGATGTGTCCGCCCCGAACCGCAGAAACATTTCA
>JAHJLU010000391.1 GCA_018821745.1 Myxococcota bacterium
CCGTGGGCCGACCACTCCACGGAGTACATCAGGGGGCGATGACACTCGGGGGTCCCTTCGTGGTTATGGTTGGCACGGGTAAGATTAACCAGCGCAAACATCTCGCACTCCGTGGACGTAGGATCAAACCAGGTGTCCGCAGTCCCGTCCCCGTCATAATCGTAGTTGATGGCTCCACCCCGGCAGACATTCTCAACCGGGACACAGTCGAGCCCATGATGCCCCGAGGGCGTGTAACCGCTGTTACAGGCGCAGACAGCCACCGTCACCGAGTTTTCTGTCCACTCTTTGCAGGTACCCTGACCCGAGCAGGTCACGGAGTCGCAGCTGTCGAGGCCTGCCGAGGGAAGGCACTCCTCACCATATAACCCGGCTGCAGTGTAGGAGCTGTCACAGTTGCACACAAAGGAGCCATCTTCAACGACGCAGACCCCGTGGCCGGAACAGTCAACGCCCGCACAGAGATCCACCGACTCGACGCAGGTCAGCCCCTGCGCCTCATATCCCTGCTCACAGTCGCACTCAGCCAGCCCTGTGCCCCCCACCACGCAGGTACCATGGTCGCTGCAGGTCACCTGGTCGCAGGGATTCACGTTGTTCGTGTTGTTCACGTTGTTCGTGTTGTTCACGTTGTTCGTGTTGTTGGCGTTGTTCGTGCTGCTTGAGTCATCGTCACAGCCCAGGAGGGAGAAGACAAGCACAAGGGCGAGGAAAAACAACTTCATGGTGGACTCCTTTGGTGTGCATACAGTTTACCCCATGCCGCCCCGAGTTCCAACAGGGTTTTTCCATGAAGACCACAGAATTGAACCGCGCCGGCGACGAAACCGTCGCAATCCGGCCGCCAATGTGTTACCCCCGAAGGAAGAACACTGTTTTGGAGAGATACTATCATGAAAACACTTCCCCTCGTGCTGGCCACCCTGTTTGTGTTGTCCACCTGCTCAAAACCACCCAAGGACAAGAAAGAACAGGACCAGGTCAAATCCGTTGCTCAGAAGCGGGCGGCAAAAAAGACCGTGGAACTCATGTCCCACAGCCCCGCGCTGCTTCAGTTTCACTACCGCTTCACTCCTGGGCTCAAGAGCGTGAAAGCGGCGCTCCAAAAGGAGCTGGGATTCATAGTGGAGATCCTGTGGAGCCAGTTCAAAGCGTTTGAGCAGTTGGACCTTTGGATCCTTCCCCCCGAGGGAAAAGACACTCCGGATTTTGAAAAAATGCAGATCGCGGCTTGCGTCACCGGGGGTGGAAAAAACTATATCTATCTCATGCTCAAGGACGAGAAGGGCGCCCCCCTGTCCACCAAGGTGGATACCTACGTCACATGGACCAGTGACCGGGTGCAGGGCCCCCGGGAATACATCCTTTACGACAACGGCAAAAAGCTGTGTATGGGCTCCACCCGCGCCCTCCTTGACAAGGCGCGGCAATGGAAGGTGCCACCTTCCCAGGACCCGGACCACTTCATCAACGCCCACCTCAACCTTCCCATACTTTTTTCCCCAAAGGTCCTGGGCAGCCAGGCCGATCTGCTTGAGGAGAAGGTTCTCAGCCTGGATGACCGGCAGCGGAGCAATATCAGGCGGCTGGTCTCCCTGGTGAAAAGCCTGAGACTGTTGAGCGTGGGAATGGGGATTGACAAGGATCTCAACCTCAAGCTCTCGGTTCCCATGTACCTTAAGAAGACAGCCACCTTTCCCGAGGGTTTCGCCACCAAGAGCGGAGACGGGGTGCCCCCGGATGCAAAGGGAGAGATCCTCGCCTTCTCCTTCGACCTCCACAGAGGAAAACTCCTGGGGATGGATATCCTGCCCCCCGTGTCTCCCTCTGGAGATACGGAAAACCAGGCCAGCATAAGGAAAGCCTTTCCCCTCATTACCCACGTGGATCTGAGCCTCCTGTTGCACGCCAAGGGCCTCTCTTTCCCCCGGTTCCGTATCGTCACCAGTGACGGGAAGACCGTCAGTGAAGCCCTGGTCCGGCTAAAGAAGGCGCTGGAGAAAAAACGCACGGTCCCCGTGAACATTGCCTCATCCAAGCCGGGCCATTACACCCTGATCTGGGACTTCAAGCCGCCCCTGGACGAAGCGCAAAAATCACACGCCCGGGCCTTTGGTGCCCAGGGACGATGGGAAATCACCCAGGAACAGGATACCTTCTTCCTCAACTGGAACACCCGGAGCGGCAGGGCCAATAAAAGCGCCGTCGCGCCCCTCTCCCGCCTGAGCATGTATCTCTTCGGCCTGGCGAAATTTGGCGGGCAGATAAACAAGGAGACCGCCATGGATGCGCTTTTTGCCAAGGCTGACATCACCGACGAGAAGCCCGTGATCCTCAGCCTGGATTCGCAGCCAACGGTTAAGCAGATCCTCTTCCACCTCTCACTCCCCGTGGGTTCATGGATCAAGCTCCTTCAGAAAAACCCGGAAATTTCCGTGCAACTGAAAAAACGCTGGGAAGACAAACTGAAACCCGCGCCCAGTGATCTTTAGTGCACCGGGTTTTTCACCACGCTCCCGGTCCCCCCTTCATTCCTGTTGACAAAAAATGACTATTTACGGGTGAGGAGGACCGCAAGCTGGCACTCCATGGAGGCACG
>JAHJLU010000392.1 GCA_018821745.1 Myxococcota bacterium
AGGGCCTGTTTTTTTTCGGACAGGGAGAGTATCTGCCTCCTGTGGGGAGCATGGCTGACTGCCAAATCATCGGGGGGATAGTCTGGCAGTGTCTCGGGAATGCCTTCTGTGACAGCTTTTTGGAAGAGGGAAAACTCGTAATCCATAATCTGCTCCTTTTTGCGTAGCAGCTCCGGTGCCGATTCCGGCGGGGTTGTCCGGGTAACATATCAGACCCAGAAAAAAAATGAACACCCAACAACACGAGATCCGGTCAATGGCATAGCTGAGATGTGAAAACACCGTTCATGTCAAACCCGGAACCCGGCGACAGGATTGGATCGACTTTTATTCACCGGTTTTTGCGTTCATGGTGGACCCCATTACTTCATGGGCTGATAAAGCCCTTTATCATCTCTACATAATTGTATAGGATGCTGCTGACAGCCAGCAAAGGCACCTGGAAAACCATCATCACCATAAGGAAAATTTGAAATATCATCAAAACCATATATGTTTGAAATGATAATTTCCGCTGTACTCCTTAAAGATGGTGTTCAGGATTCCTCAATTGTATGAGAAACCGCATGCTTAGCGGTGGCCCGGAGGTTCACGTGGCGAGAGACGAAAACGAAATCCGAGAAAGTTTTATCCAGGATCCCACAGCAATGGATGCTTTTTCCGCTTTGAGACGGCTCTATCAGAATGAGGAACGGTGGGCCGAACTGGCCTGGGTGTACGAGACCCGTGCACACGTCCTCGATGCGGACAACCGCAGAGCCGATATGTATTTCAAGGCTGCAGATCTCTATCTGGGTGAGATCGCCGATGAGAACAAAGGGGTGGACTGTCTCTTCGAGGGGGTGGTGCTGGATCCCCGCCACCGGAGAAACTCGCGGAAACTCAAGGAAATGCTCCAGGCCCGCCAGGACAACGAGCGCTACCTCACCATCCTGGAGAACGAGATTGAGCTCCTGCGGGAGCAGGGGACAGATAAACGCGGTCTCGCCACTCTCCACATGGAGGCGGGTGATCTTTTCAGTACCCTGGAAGGCAGGGGCGGCGACGCGCTCAAGCACTACAAGGCCGCCTACACCTATGACAACAAAATGACCGATGCCCTCGACAAGGCGGCGGACCTGCTGTTGTCCCTCAAAATGTATCAAGAGGCACTGCCTCTCCTCAAGGCGCAGCTCAACACCATCAGAGATCCCACGGTGCGTGCCAGGAAGCTGGAGACCGTGGGGCGCATCTGCATGGAAGAGATCCGCGAGGTGAAAGAGGCCGAGGAGTATCTCACCGAAGCGGCCAAACTGTTGCCCGCCGATGCCCAGATTCTCTATACCCTCACCGAGGTGTACACCGATCGTCGGTACCCCAAGGAAGAGGGGGAGTTGAAGGCCGCCCGTGTGTTCCTCGCGCTGGCCCGCATCCACCGCGAAGATGGAGAGAGTGAGAAGGCTGTCACCGCCCTCAAACGGTCCCTCTCTCTGGATCCTTTCCTTGAGGAGAGCTTCTCGTTGCTTGCGTCGGTGCACGAAGGTGCCGGGGAGTGGGAGGCACTTTCCGATCTTCTGGCCAAGGGCGCCAGCACCTACGAGGGGCGGACCAGGCTTCGTCTCATCGTCAAACGGTGTGAATTACTGGAGAATCAACTGGGTAAACCTTCTGAAGCCCAAAAAATATACGAGACCCTCCTGGAGGAGGCGCCGGAAATCGCCATGCCCAAGCTGGCGGCGAATCTGGAACGCACCAATGACTTCGAGGGACTTGCCCGGCTCCGTGAGAAAGAGCTCTCATTCGCCACAGATCCATCACGGCAGGTGGCCATCAGGCTGGATCTTGTCAGACTCTACAAGGAGCAGCTCACCCGTGCCGACAAGGCAGCTGCCCATCTCCACGAGATCCTGAGTGTCGAGCCGGAGAATCTGGATGCCCTCACGCTCTATATTGACCATTTCCGGCAGAAGGGGGATTTTCGCAGCCAGGTCGATACCATGGAGATAACGCTGGAGGCGGCGAAGAAGCAGCGGGCAGCCAAGGAGTTCATGGTGTGCCTCATCATCGAGATGGTGAAGATCTACCGCAGCCAGAGATCGG
>JAHJLU010000393.1 GCA_018821745.1 Myxococcota bacterium
GGGGGTGCCCATGGCCACGCCGAAGACCGTCTGGAGGTCGTCGGCCTCGTGGGCAAGATGCCGGATCTCCTCGGCCAGCCGCTGGTCGGCCTCTTCGGAGTCTTCCCGCATGCGCGCCAGCCCCCAATCGACCACCATGGTCTCACCGTACTCCCCTAGGATAATGTTGGCGGGCTTTAGGTCGCGGTGGATGATGCTGCGGCTGTGTGCATAGGCCATGGCGTTGCACACATCGCGGAAGTGTGGCAGCAGCGCCAGCCGCTCCTTCAGCGAACCACAGCCAGCAAGTGCCTCGGCGAAGCTCCGCCCCTGGATGTACCGCATGGTGTAAAAGGGATGCCCGTCGATCTCTCCTTGGTCGTATATGGGGACGATGGAGGGGTGCTCGAGGTGCCCCGAGAGCCGCACTTCGCGCATGAACCGGCTGACGACGGGAGAGGGACGGCTGGTCCCTCCACGGCCCGCAGTGACGTCTCCGCCGAGGAGGTCCTTGAGGGCCACGTTGCGACGGATCCGCATGTCGTGGACCAGGAGCACCCGCCCCATCCCGCCCCGCCCCAGCTCCTTCTCTACTTTGTAGCGGTCTTCGATGAGCGGCCCCCCCTGCTCCTGCTCACCTGCCGCAGGGTGACCCGCCTTGACCGCCTGGGTTGCCGCCACCGTCGTCTCATGACCTGTAACCTGGTCCGCCGCCACCGTCGCCTCGTGACCTGTAACCTGGTCCGCCGCCACCGTCGCCTCATGACCCGTAACGGGGGGCTCGGACAGCAGAGCTTCGTTTGTTGGCTCTTCGGGGGACGTGGGCATCTTGGCTCCTGTCAGCGTGTTGGGGTGTCCCTCACCGGGCCCTCTATCTTATGCTGTCGCCTCGACAAAAACAACCCCTCACCGGGTCGTCGTGCGTCGCCCCCTTTTTACTTGAGCCGAAGCAGCCATCCCAATAGCATCAATGCGAATCCACATGGCAAAAGCATTGCGCTGCCCCAATATCCATGGTCGCAGCCTAGACTCACTCTTCATCAACAAAATACAATCCTCGAAATCCGCAACAGACTCTCCTCTACAAAACGATTCTTTCAGCCTTCACCACCTTCAACACCCTCACGGAACATGATCCCCTCCCGCGTCACATCGAACAGAAGTTCGCGGTATACATCCGATGCGGAGTGCAGTTTCATTGTGGCCCAAAACGGGGAAAAAACCAATCCCCCGAGTGCAAAGAGAGTGGATTGTTTTGTAGTCCCACCGGCTGATGGAGCACCAGAAAAGTCGGCAGGGTTCACTTGGAGAAGTCAGGGTTGAGCAGCTCTCCGGAATCATGACCGGGTTTCATAGTATTGTCTTTCATGGTGGGCACGGGTTTGACTGCCACAGGTTTCATGGCGGGTGGTGTGATGGGTTTCATGGTGGGCGGGGTCATTGTGGGCTCAACCGGCATAGGGGGCTCAACCGGCATGGGGAGCTCGACCGGCATGGGGTGGTGTTTTTCATGGCCGGGGCGGGTGACCTGGTGGCGACCCACGGGGGCGACCAGCGAATTCTTCCCTTTTTGAAAGTTTACCTGTAACACAATGGACTTATTGGGTATCAACGGAAAATGCAAGATCTTCCCGGCGGGGGAGGCCACCTTGATGACTATCTCGCTGTTTCGGGGCGTAAATTTCAGGTTGGCGATGGGGACGGTGCCCAGGGGCGCGCCGGGACCCAGGAGGGCAGAATTTTTTCCCTCGCCCGTCTGCAGAATTCCGCGCTCAAGCCACACCTTGGCCCCCACTGTATCACTCACAATATTGAGGGTTTGGAGGGCCTCGACCTTCACGGGATCTTCCGGTATCGGGAGTACGACCTTTACGGGCTTGACCACCGGTGGTTTTTCATCGGGAGACGTTGATCGGTTCTTCATGTAAAAAAGGAACCCTGCGGCGCCACCCATGAAAAGGAGCACAATGATAATGGAGATGAGGACATGGTGGCCCTCTCCGGCAGGCTTTTCCTTCTGCTGGGCAATCTTCACCACCGGGCCTTCCCCCGCCTGATCGACCGCCTCGAGCGCCGCAATAAACTCGTCCATGGTGAGGAAGCGGTCACCGGGATCCTTGGCCATGGCCTTGAGCACGATGGCGTCCATGGCCCGGGTGATTTTTCCCTGGGGATACTGTTTGGAGGGCGCCACGGGCTTCTCGAACATATGCTTGGTGAGGACACCCATGAAGGAGTCGGAGTCGAAGGGCACCACCCCGGTGATCAACTCATAGAGGATCACACCCGTGGAGTAGATGTCACAGCCACGGCCCACCTCTTTACCCGCCGCCTGCTCCGGCGCCATGTAATCGGGGGTCCCCATGATGGTCCCGGCCTTGGTGAGGGTCCCGTCCTGCTGTGCCACCTTGGCGATCCCGAAATCAATGATCTTCACAAAGGTGTCGTTCCCGGCGAAGGTGGTCAGGAAAATATTTGCGGGTTTGATGTCACGGTGGATGATGTTCTTCTCGTGGGCTGCTTTCAGGGCCTTGGCGATCTGGATGGTGATATCCCGGGCGCGGCTCCACTCCATGGCCTCGTCCTCGTTCATCACCTCCCGAAGCTCCTTGCCCTTGAGAAACTCCATGACAATATAAATGATCCCCTCGGGGGTCACACCGTAGTCGGAGACATCCACCACGTTCTCGTGGTGAATCCTGGAGGCGGCCTTGGCCTCGCGCATGAAGCGCTCCGCCACGCTGGCCTTGGCCGAAAGATGGGGATGAAGTACTTTTATCGCCACAATCTTCTCAATAACGATATGCCTGCCGAGGTAGACGCTCCCCATACCCCCGCCGCCGAGCCGCTTCATGAGCAGGTATTTATCATTGAGGGTCATCCCCGAGAGGTTCTCTACCCCCTCGTCATCCCCCGCTGAACCGGGAGTGTTCTTCTTCACGGCGGTCACCCTGAGGTTGGGACTACCCCCCTGTGCGTCGCCAAACTGGACCACAAAATCATCCTTGGAGGGGATGCGGAAATCTTCCGGGTTGATATTGAGATTGTCCTTATCACTCATGGATTTGACCTGTCACTGAAGGGGTTCAGCAATTCTGAACTGCCCGCCCTGGGTTCGTTCATGGGCACAAAATGCGGCGTAATCCGCTCCAGGGAGATGACCACAATCTGGTCTTTTTTGGGGGAAATTACAACGGTTTTTGTGTGATATCCCTTATGGGAAGCCACCACCGTGGGGTTGACGCCCTTCACCCTGATTTCGTATTGATTTCCTTCTTTTTGATAGGCTCCCCTGATGGAAAATGCGCTCCCCTGAGGCTCCACCCGCAAATAGAAGGGAAGGGAATACACCACAGGAGGGTCCATGGGGCTTGCAGAAACCGGGCTCATGGGTACGGCGGACTCAAGGGGCTTCACTTCTATGGGACCCTTGCCCGTCAATTGTTTCATCGCCGGGGGAGGCTGGGGAGCCTCAACGGGGACCAGGCGCTTCGTTCTGTTGTTTGGGCGCCGACCGCGTATAATCAACGCACCGGCGATCACAATCAGCAGCGCTAAAATGAGCCCACCACCCACAATCACAGA
>JAHJLU010000394.1 GCA_018821745.1 Myxococcota bacterium
CTATGCTCCTGTTCTGTGGAGCCGCCGCCGCCCGATTTCCCAATTCCCTCGTTTCCCGGGACACTGCAGGAAAAAATTCCCGGCTCTTTGCGCTCACCACCATCTCGGGAAAAACCACCCTCGCTGTCTATGGCAAGGAACGTTCGATCCTGATCAGTGTGGTTCTGCCTCAAAGAGCGACCACGCTGTGTGTCAGCAAGAGCCATGTGGTGGTTGCACACACCGGAGGCACCCTCTCCCTCTATTCCCACAAACTGGTTCTCCAGAAGAAGACCAGCAGTGTTCCCATTTTAGCGCTGGTCTGTTCCGACTCCCATTTTTATACGGGAGGAAAGTCCATCAAAGTCGTCAAATGGAGCTACTCACCCTTCGCTCCCGTGAAGGTCATGGGAGAGCATGCCTCCTTTGTCAATAATCTCTTCCTCCATCCCAGGGGCGGACTTCTGTCGGTCTCATGGGATCACGAGGCGGTGTGGTTCGCAACCGATGGCAAAAAAACGAGATTCCCCTTCCCTTCCACACCGGTTCACGCGGTGGTGAGTGAAGTTCACAACACCCTGGCGATCATCACCGACGCCCAGAGGCTTCGCTTTTTCACTCTGGAGGGGAACAAACGCAACTGGAAGCGCTCTCCCCATTCCCGTTGTCTGGCCACATCGGGAGACACCCTTCTTGTTGGGCTCGCCAATGGGTTTATCGACCGATACCTGTTTAAAAAGAAAAGGTTCCACAAAACTGACCGTCTCTCGGTGCTGCCCCGATCCCCCATCGATGCCTTGCTGCCCCTGTGGGACGGCTGGTGGGCCATTTCCTCAAAGGGCACCCTCCACTTCAAAAAATTCTGATCCTGGTGGCTTTTTAGACGTCAGTCGTCCTCGATGACAACCTTGGCCTGCGCACTGTTGGCCAGATTCAGGACGTTAAAGTAGTGGCGGTCGCCATAGAAAAGCAAATGGTCCAGGGCCCTCTTGAGCACCTGGTCGTTGAGACTCGCCTGGGGGAGGTTGATATTGAGTTCCACGCTGTAGTCCCTGTCAATGGAGAAAAAACCCCAGCGCATCTCGTCGTTGGCGGCCAGCAGATAGTGGTGAAGCCGCGCAGCACATTCCTTGTCTCTGGGAGGTGGCCCATAGGGATCAACGGTCAGCAGCAGGTTCTCGTCGAGCCAGCGGAGGTGCACCTTGTACTGGTTAGCCTCCCCTTCAAGTCTCAGTTTCCAATATTTGCCGTCCTCGCCCTTTTCCAGGACCGCGAAGGTGTCGTCGAGGAAGATATCCAGTTCCCTGGTGTCAGAAAAGTGTTCCATGGATCAGTCCATTCTCATGTGTTCAATCGTTCCCTGCTGTGCGCGACGGCTGCTAAACATCGTCCACAGTGCCGTACCGAAGGAAGGTCATGGTGAAAGAGGCGCCCGCTCTTGTCTTGGAGCGAAGCTCAGTGGCATAGCCGAACATGTTCCGCAGGGGAACAAAAGCTGAGATGACCTGCCGGTCACCCCGATTCTCCATATTCTCAATGCGTCCCTTTCGCTGCCCGAGATCACCCATGACATCGCCCACATGAGCATCTGGGGTGACCACCTCCACTGCCATAATGGGCTCTAAAAGCCGGCAACCATCATCCGCTGCGGCCCTTCGGAAGGCCTCCTGAGCGGCGATTATATATGCCACCTCCACCATCGCGGCGCCTTCCCTGGTCCCGATGTCAGTAATGAGGATCTTTACATCCTGGACGGGATAACCATTGGCCCCGGAGGCGCTGGCTGCGTCCCGTGCCCCCTGCAGTGCAGCAGCCAGAAGCTTGGAGCGCTCTCCAAACCGCGCCACAAGTGACGGATCCAGCTCCGCCTCAACGCCCCCTCCTCGCTCGAGCGGTGAAACCGTGAGGGAGACATTGCCATACATGTGTTTCTCTTTATTGTCCTCTTCGATGATCCGCTCGAAGTTCCCCACCCCGTTGGTAACCCCCTTGAAGGTCTCGCGGTAAACAACCTGGGGTTTCCCGGCCTTGGCCTCAACGTTATACTCCCGGGTCAAGCGATCCATTATCACCTCGAGGTGGAGCTCTCCCATGCCGCTGATAAGCGTCTCTCCCGTCTCCGGATCCTCGTGGACCTTAAACGTGGGATCCTCTTCCATGAGTCGCTGGACGGCCTCTTCGAGCTTCTCCTTCTCGGCCATATTGCGGGGTTCCACCGCCATGGAGATGACGGGCTCGTAACTGTCTATCTGCTCCATGAGCACCTGAACAGTGCCCTTGCACAGGGTGTCTCCCGTGACCACGGATTTCATCCCCGGGATGAGGACGATATCACCGGCGATGGCGCTGTCTATTCGCTCACGCTTGTTGGCGTGGACCTGGAAGATGCGTGAACACTTCTCCTTTTTGTTTTCCCGCACATTTATCAGATCGTCCCCCTCGTCGACCCGTCCCGAGTAGAGGCGGAAATATACGTTCTTGCGGGACCCCTCCATGGCAACCTTAAAGGCCATCATGGCAAGGGGTTCTGTGTCATAGGGAGCGAGCTCAATGACCTCGTCGCTCCTTGCTTTAATCGCCCGCACGGGAGGAAGATCCAGCGGGGAAGGCAGAAACTCGCAGACACCATCCATGAGAAGTTGGATACCCGTGTTTTTCAGAGCGCTCCCCACGAACACAGGAACCAGGGTCCCCGATATGGTTCCCCTGCGGAGCCCGAACCGGATCTCCTCAGGGGTGAGAAACTCCTCCATGAGAAACTTCTCCGTGAGCGCATCATCCTGTTCGGCAGCCCGCTCCATAAGAACCGTGCGAAGGGCATCCACATCAAACTCACAATCCGCAGGGATCTCAGCCTCTTCGGGAGAGTCCTCCTCGTGTCCACTGAAGTACCACGCCTTGCCCTCCACCAGATCAATGACCCCCCGAAATTGGTCTTCTGCGCCGATGGGGACCTGGACGGGGATGGGATTCGCCCCGAGCCGGTCGCGCATCTCGCCAAGGACGCGGTTGAAGCTCGCGCCCATGCGGTCCATTTTATTGACGAAGGCGATTCTGGGCACCTTGAATTTATCGGCCTGATGCCACACCGTCTCACTCTGTGGCTCGACACCACCCTTGGCACAAAAAACAACCACCGCCCCGTCGATGACCCTCAGGCTTCGCTCCACCTCTATGGTAAAATCCACATGCCCGGGGGTGTCGATGAGGTGGTATTCAAACCCTTTCCATGGAAAGAGGGTAGCGGCGGCAGTGATGGTTATCCCACGCTCCTGCTCCTGGACCATCCAGTCCATCTGGGCGGCCCCGTCGTGGACCTCTCCAATGCGGTGTATTTTTCCGGAATAATACAGAAACCGTTCAGTGACAGTGGTCTTCCCTGCATCGATGTGAGCGACGATACCGATATTGCGCACCAGCTCCCGTCCGGTTCTCTGAGGACCTGCGCTTTTCTTAGCCATAACTGTTTATTGCTCCTGAGACCCCGCCTTGCGGCGGAGCGACTCGATAATTCCCCTGAGATGATCGTATTTGCCCAGTAACATACTGTACCTCAAGGTAAGGCCATCGGGCTGAGCCCTTCGTGTTTTCTCTATAATTCCCTGCATTTGGGCATAATGATGTGAAATCTCCATCTCCCGCTCCTCCAGGGAGTCCCGAAAGGTCGCCAGCTCCGTGTTGAGGCGTTCAATGGCGTTGCGTTTCAGTACCGAGACCTGGGCGAGACGATTCGCCAGGGCCTCTATTTGGAACTGGAGATCGGCCAGGTAGCCGGCGTCCCCTTCGCTCCCGAAGGCGTCAGCGCAGTTGCGAAATTCCTGGCGCAGATCCAGATGGGCGTACCGCAGATTGGACTCCTGTTTGCCATACTCCTCGCGGATACGCTCAAATTCCTGTTCCTTGAGCGCTATGCTGGAAGTGAGAACGGAGAGCTCTGACTCAAGGTTGATGAGTATATCCAGGTGGTGGCTGTAGGAGGAGTCCAGGAAACCATCCCCGATGAAAACGAACAGGATCTCCTTCACAATTCCCTGAAACTCTGAACGCAGCTCCACCACGTTTCCGTGGATAGCCTCCAGGGTCAACTCCGAGAGAAGATCTTCGGGGAGGGAAACCGGGAGCGCGTGGGGAATGTCCCCCTTCTTCACCATTTCAGACACCATCTGGGTGAGGAGGTTTCTGGCTCTGAGCAGCTCGGCCTTGAGCTTTCCCCCGGTCTGGTAACGCTCCTCCGGTTTTTTCGCGAGACACTTGAGGATAATCCCATCGAGAAGCTTGGGGATGGGCTGGTCGGGCATCCTGCTCGAAGGCGCCACGGGCTCCTCCACCAGATGGGCCTCAAGAGTCTGTGTAGCATCCTCGTAATAAAACGGGGGAGCCCCCGTGAGCAACTCATATGCCAGACACCCCAGGGAATAAATATCGGAGCGGCCATCGATGACCCCGTCGCTTGCCTGCTCGGGGCTCATGTATTCGGGAGTACCAAACACTTGGCCGTGGGAGGTGATTCGAGTGCGCATAAAGGAGGGCAACATGATACGCGCGATACCAAAATCCAGGAGCTTGACCACATCTTTTTTTCCATGCTCGCGGGTCAAAAGTACGTTCTCAGCCTTGAGATCCCGGTGGACAACCCCCACCGCGTGGGCGTGATCCATGGCGTCGGCTATCTGAACCAGCACGGGGAGTGCCCGTGAGAGGGGAATTTTTCCATGGGTCTCCAGAATGCGATCGAGCCCTTCCCCCTCAAGATACTCCATGACGATATAGAAGTTCCCCTCTTCAATACGGCCAAAATCAGAGATGTAGACAATGTTTGGATGGACCACCCGGGAGGCGGCAATGGCTTCACGACGAAACCGCTCGACGAATTCATCATTCTCCAGGTAATCGGACTTGAGAATTTTAATAGCGAAGCGCCGAGGAAGAGACTCGTGCTCGGCCAGATAGACAAACCCCATACCGCCCTGCCCGATAAAATCGATTATCCGGTACTTTCCGGAAATAATTTTACCAAGATATGGGTCGTGTTCCATGGGGTTACCTCACGTGGGTTGAACAAAATTACCAGATTGATATGAAATTAAAAGAAAAAACGGAATAAGAGCTTGAATTTTCGGGCGGTTCTCAGGAAATCCTGTTGGCCTCCTGATAGAAAATATTCAAGGTATTAAATTCCCTGTC
>JAHJLU010000395.1 GCA_018821745.1 Myxococcota bacterium
AGTTTTACAAATCCCATTTTTCCGCCAAAATCACCTTTGAGATGCCTGAGCGGCACCTGAGCCTCACCTTTGATGAGGCGGGCGCGGTGGAGCTGGGGGATATGGTGGCAGACCAATGCACACCCTTCACGGGGGAGGGGGTTATCCTCTGTCTGGAGGTGGTGGATCCCGACGCGGAGCATGACCGCCTCGTCAGGGAGGGAGTCACTGTCACCATGCCCCTTCAGGACAACCCCTGGGGGGATCGCGCCTTTGGGGTGAAGGATCCCGCAGGAGTGACCCTCTATATCTTCAAACTGATCGAGGCTGACGAGAGCTTCAGGCAGTATGTGAAAGTGTAGCCATGAGACCAGCCGACAGACTCTTCCGTCGAGCATCTTGATGATGGCAGAAGAGATCTGCTAGAGAGCCTCTTTATCTCCTCGTCTTTTGGCTTTCAAATTTCCCCGGGGTCCTCCCATGCCATGGCTTCCCTGCAAATCTCCCATCCGGCATTTCCGGCAACTCCGAGGCCGTCGATATGGGCATCCAACCGGTTGTCCAAATCGGCCAAGTCCTTCAGGTCGTAGTGCGGGTCGCGCACCGCGCCATCCCTCAGTTCCATAAAAATGAGAAAAAGTGAGCATCGGGCCTAACGTTCTTGCGCTTCACCGTGTCTTCCTTGACGACGCAGTGGTCTCACACGGCGCCAGCAGCCCCTCTCCAGGATTTCCCCGGGGAGTGTCTGTGAGCCACCGTTATATTATCAACTGCTTATTTCTGTTTATTAAGGAGAGAGATCATGAGAACCAGGATCACGGTATCTATTATTCTGGGTCATGGTCATCCACCTCCCGGCAATGACCGTTGTGGGCCAGATCCTGGGGATTCTCATCGGCTTCAACCCCCTCTCCAACCACCTGTTCTTCACCAACCCTCGTGGGGGCCACCATGGGCCTGATCTCCCTTACGGGGACCAACCTGCCCATCGCCTTCCGGCCCGGGGTCTCGGTGCAGCGCATTATCCTCGACGCAACACGGGGCCGAGCGATCCTCTCGGGGCCAGACCACTTGATCCTCATTCATTATGCCGACCCCACCGCCGCCGACCACCCCGAGGTCCTCGACCTGCGCCACGTGCTTGGCGCGTCGCCTCCCTCGGGGGAAGGTACCATACTTCCCACGGTGATGCGTGTACATTCCCGGCGTACCCCACCCCGGGTCAGTGTCTGTCCCGGCCCCCACACTGCGAAGACCGCGAACTCCCCTGCGAATATTCCCGACGGATCGACCCCCCAAGATAAATACCCACTTCTTTTTCAACAGGGTCCATGCTAGAAACACATATGTCCCAACGAACGCCCGTCACAAGCAGCACACAGATCCTTGAGCGGATATCCTCTCTCAAGGAAGTGCTTCATTCTCACTACACGGTAGAGCGCATTGGACTTTTTGGATCCTTTGCGCGTGGGGAAGGCCGTGTTGAAAGTGATGTTGATCTCCTCGTTGAGTTTGCATCCGAAACCTTCGACCATTATATGGACTGCAAATTCTTGCTCGAAGAGACCTTGGGGCGACCTGTGGATCTCGTGCTCCCAACAACCCTCAAGCCCCGCCTGCGCGACCAGATCATGCATGAGGTCGTCTATGCCTAGGGATCCCCGGCTGTACCTGGACGATATCATGGAAGCAATCTCTCTTGTCCGGGAATACACCCATGAGATGTCTTTCCCCCAATTCAGCACTGACAGAAAAACTCAGGATGCCGTAATCAGGAATCTTGAGGTGATCGGAGAAGCCTCGGCGCGGCTGCCGGAAGCGCTACGGGCAAAAGAGCCGGGCATGGATTGGCGGAAAATGGTCGGCATGCGGAATATTCTCGCTCACGCCTATTTTGGGGTAAGCATCACTATTGTCTGGGATGCTGTACAGACCAAGCTCCAGCCACTCGAACAAGCCTGCATCCGCCTCCTGCAGCACTTAGACGAATAAGCGCATTCCCCCTGTCAGTTTCTGTCCCGGCGACTGGTATCCTAACGGTATGAGGCCCAGCGCCGGGAGGTCCCATGTTCTTCTATGACTACGCATCGTCCTGCGGGGTGCTCAGGCTCCACGGCCGCCCCTCTCTCGACGCCGTCATGAGCGCCTTCGAGGAACTCTGGGAGCGTTTCATCATGGCCCACGACTACCCCTGCTATCGGATGCGGGAGGAGTGCGGCGGCGTCGGGCTGCGCTCTTTGCTCCGGGGCACAGCGGCGCAAGATCGCCTCACCACGGCCTGCGGTCCCGTGAAGATCCGCCAGCGAGAAAAAGGAACCTGCCATGACTCGACAATTTATATCGCTGTTTACCACGCTCCTTGTGGCGTCTCTTTGGAGCGGCTGTGGCAAGTCCACGGCACCCAAGGAGGGTGGTGCGACTGGTCCGGCCACCTGTGGGAACTGTTTTCCCGGGCAGAAGTGTGTCGGAAGTCGCTGTGAGGGGCTCGCGGTCCTCACGATCGCCGATCTCAAGAAGGCACTGAAGAAAAAAGACTTTCGAGGACAATCTGCTGGCGATGTACCGGGGGAAGCTGGCCGAACAGTTCGTCGCCCAGGAGTTGATCGCCAACCACACCTCCGAGCTGTTTTACTGGTCACGGGAAGCCCGCAGCAGCAATGCCGAAGTGTATTACCTGGCGGTGCGCGATGGCCAGATCGTGCCGGTCGAGGTCAAGTCCGGCGCGGGGGGCAGCCTGCGCAGCCTCCACATGATGCTTGAGACCTAACCCCAACTGCCCACAAGGCGTCGTGCTCTACTCTGGCACGTATGCCCATCGGCCCGAGCAGAGACTGACGTTCATGCCGATCTACTACGCCGGGTCCCTCGGCGATCCCAACCCGGATGTGCTGTAACTGGACATAACTTTCCTCTGATGGTGAGGTTGGTCACCGCCTCCAAGGCAAAAGATGAGCATAATCAACCAATGTGTAATTTACTCAACTCTGCTGACAGGACGGTGTCAGGAGGGGGGTGGTATGTTCCTCTGGTCCGGACATTTATTTTAGAAACATCACACGACCTTTTGGAGTTATTCATGAAAATCAAAAAAATCAGCCCACTTG
>JAHJLU010000396.1 GCA_018821745.1 Myxococcota bacterium
CTATCCGGAGAGCTTTCGATAACCAGCCGACAAAACTCACCGCGTGGTCCACGCAGTTTGAGAAGATGACTATGAAGCCGGATATCTCCATCGCCGGCAGATCCAAACTGACTTTCATCCCCACTCCCCGTGATCGGAAGAGTTTCCTGCGTGATCTTATCACCTACTACGCCAACATATTGACATTGAACGACAAATACAACGACTACGTTGACTATATCAACAACTCCATCGTGCCCTACAAGAGCCTGTTTGCCGAAATAGAAAAAACCCCCGGGAAAAATCTCGGGGAGAAAATCAAGGCATATATGTCGAAATCCATCAGCGGACGCTCAAAGGCTATCACGCAGAAGAAAGCAGAAAAATTCCTGCTCTTGGTCGATGGCAGCATTCACCGTTCATTCATCGTTCCCTTCGATCTCCGTTATATGGTCTGCCCCACCGATGTTAATTATTGCGCGTGCGACAAGTCAGTCAAAGTCAAGAAAGGCGAGCCCTGCGTTCGCAAATGCAATGACAAGTGCCAGGATTATGAGAAGTCATACAAATTCCAGAACAAGGAATTCAGTTTCAACCCGGCAATCAACAAAAAACTGCCCTTCTCGGGCGCGCGCGTTGCCCTCAAGTTTGAGACCATCGCACCCCGTTCTCTCAATTGGATCTCACAGCACGAGATCATGGTTCCCGTGCAGTCCTTCCTCTACGGCGCCAAGACACGCTTCAATGAGATTCATAACCTCATTAAAAAGACCGAGGGGCTCCCCGGCAAAATCCTGAAAACTCTTGGCGACGCATCCAACCGTAAAAAGCGCGGTATCATTTAATTTTTCGTCCTGAAAAAGCAGGGGATTTCACGCCTGAAGGCGCCTGTGCCTCCTGTGACGAGGCACACATGGACCGAACCCCATGGACAAGTGTCATTGAAGGATTATATTGGAAGTGCCGCCCTTGCGATTAATTGGCGGCCCAAGGACTTTATCATGACAACAAGAGATACAGGAAAAGAACTGACAGTCCCTGAAATTCTCCCCATCCTGCCACTGAGAAATGCGGTTCTGTTTCCAGGATCTATTATTCCCATAGATGTTGGCAGGAAGCAGAGTGTCCAATTGATCGAGGAGGTGGTGAAGCAGGAGCGCCCCTTTATCGGGATTGTCTCGCAACGGGATCCGAAAACCGAGAGCCCCGGCCATGGTGATCTTTTTGAATATGGTACTTCTGCGAGGATTCTCAAGGTTATCAAACTGGCCAAGGACAATTACAGTGTGATTATTCAAGGGGTTGCCAGGATTCACATCCTTGAGTTGACCGAGCTGGAACCTTATATAATTGCCAGAGTCAATCCCATTGTCGAGATTGACGTGGATGCAGGGGCATCAGGCGAATACTTCACGACTGAAAAAAGCATAGAAATCAAGGCTTTGGTGCAGAGTGTCAAGGAGATCTCCAAACAGGTGATTCAATTGATTCCCGACGTCCCCAACGAAGCGACCACCCTGATCGATTCTGTCAGCAGTCCTGGGCAATTGGCCGACCTGATCAGCGCCAATCTGGATCTTCCCCTGCGGGAAAAGCAGAAAATTCTCGAGGAATTTGATGTGATAGAGCGCTTGCGGGAGATCCTGGTTTTTCTCAATCGCCAATTGGAAATTCTGAAGATCAGAGAAAAAATCAACCACCAGGTCCAGGAGGAGATGGGAAAATCCCAGCGGGACTATGTTTTGCGACAGCACCTGAAGGCGATCCGCGAGGAACTGGGCGAGACGGACGATCCCGGTTCGGAGATCGAAGAATTTCTGCGAAAAATTGAGGAGGCGGGTATGCCTGAAGAGGCGTACAAAATGGCCATGAAGCAGGTGAGCAGGCTCAAGCTCATGGTCCCTTCGAGCTCCGATTACTCCGTGACACACTCCTATCTTGACTGGCTCACCGAGCTGCCGTGGGAGACAACTACCGAGGACAAACTTGATATCAAAGAGGCCAGGCGTATTTTGGATGAAGACCATTACGACCTGGACAAGGTGAAAAAGCGGATTATCGAGTACCTGGCGGTGAGAAAACTGAACCCTGACAAGAAAGGCCCGATTCTCTGCCTCGTGGGACCTCCCGGCGTGGGAAAAACGTCACTGGGTAAATCCATCGCCAGAGCCATGGGAAGAACATTCTGGAGGATTTCCCTGGGAGGCGTTCGAGATGAAGCGGAAATCCGTGGACATCGGAGAACCTATGTGGGCGCGTTGCCGGGGAGAATCATACAGGGTATCAGAAAAGCCGGCACCTCCAATCCCATTTTCATGCTCGACGAGATCGACAAACTTGGGAACGATTTCAGGGGGGATCCTTCCTCTGCGCTCCTTGAAGTTCTTGACCCAGAGCAGAACGGGACCTTCGCTGACCACTACCTTGAGGTCCATTATGATCTCTCCAGGGTGATGTTCATTGCAACGGCAAACCGTCTGGACACCATCCCCCCACCCCTGATTGACCGCATGGAAATTCTTGAACTGCCGGGATATACGCGGAATGAAAAATTCCAAATCGCGAGCACGTATATTATCCCTCGTCAGACCAGGGATAACGGAATGTCACCGGAGTCCATACGAATCACCGATGACGCCCTCATCAAAATCATCGAGGGGTACACGCGGGAAGCGGGAGTGAGAAATCTGGAACGCCAGATTGAGGCCGTCTGCAGGGGCGTGGCGGTGACATTTGCCTCGGGCAAACGAAAACGGAAGATTGTCATCAGGCCCGAGACACTCCCCAAATATCTGGGTCCTGAAATATTTATCGAGAAAACACCCATAGAGCCACTGGAGTCCGGTGTCGCAACCGGGCTTGCATGGACCCCCGTTGGTGGCGATATTATCTACGTTGAGTCCCGGATGATGAAGGGGAAGGGGGGACTGATGCTCACCGGGCAGCTGGGCGAGGTGATGAAGGAGAGTGTGCAGGCGGCTTTGAGTTACATCAAGTCCGAGAGTGCCACTTACAAGATCC
>JAHJLU010000397.1 GCA_018821745.1 Myxococcota bacterium
ACCAACAACACCAATAACGTCAATAACACCAACAACATAACGAGTCTCAGTTTTACAAGCCTCACCTTCAACGTGGGCAACCCCAACGATGAAGATGAGTATTACCCGCTCCGCATGAAGAATGTTGAGTACCAGACCTACATGGCATCAGTGATCCAGGGCATGGCGCCCGATGTGGTCGTCCTCCAGGAGGTCCTCTCCGGGAAAACCTGCGAGGCCTTCACCGAGACGGACCCCGCTCTCACCTGTTATGAATGGGATGTGGCCGATCCACCCGCCCGCCGCCTCCTTGGACCCGATTACACCATCGTGTGTGACGGCCGGGAGCAGGTGGAGTGCATTGGCATCCATGTTACCTTCGGGACCATCGAGGGCGTCGGGGCCGGCGAATATGTGGAAGACGGCGCACTGACACCTTCGCTCCCCCTCCCGGGATGCAACTGGGCCGCCGGGGGCTGTACCAATGATCTGTGTGACGATGAGTCCACGGTCAGCGCAGTGACCGTCAACACCCTGGCGGGACCCATCAGAGTTGTCCACATGCACCCCATGGCCCAGGTCAGCGCCACCGTCGCCGGTGACCCCTGCAGGGCCCTGCAGATTCGGCAGGTCTTCGAAGACGATGTGGTGAGCGGTGAGCCCGCCTTGGTGACGACCGGTCAGGCCGCACTCATCCTGGGAGACTGGAACCTTGGTCTCGAGGTGTATGATCTGCGGACAATGTTCCAACCCTCGGACGCCGACGATGTGTGGGCCCAATATATCGACTGCCCCCAGTGCCTCTATACAAATCTTGATCCCAAAAATGACTCCGGGGAACGGTACTCGACCACCTCCAACCTCTCGGGCCTCGGCCAGGTAATTGCCATTGATCACGTTGTCACCACCCGAAACATCACGGGGACCTGTACAGTCCATGATGAAGGAGGGATGCCCGGCACTGATCCCCTCGACGCTGCCTACCCCGGGCTCTCCTCCCTTGGCAGTGATGAACGCATTGACCACTATGGCATCTCCTGCAATCTCACCCTCACTCCCGCTCAATAACAGCCCCTTGAAATTCACCCCTTTTTCCCGTTGTCATCCTGCCTCTTGTATTGTAAAAACATGGAGATAACCGTATTTTTCACCAAGGGTATTTTTCCATGCTCCCCTACTCTCTCCTTGTTGATCCCAATGAAAACCCACCCTACATCTGGGTGACCGTGGAGCAGGCAGACGTTGTACTCGGGCGAATGAAACTGGAGATCACCGGCGACCTGGTGATCATTCGATTCCTCACGGTGGATTTTCACTGGCGCAAGAAAGGGGTGGCCACCTTCGCCGTGGATTACCTCAAGGAGCGGTATTTTCATATACTCGCGCCCGATGTCCGTGCCGACGCGGTTGGGTTCTGGGAGGTCCAGAAATTTTCCAGGATTCCCCTCTCCAATGACTGGGAGTGGCACCAACCATGCCCCCGCTGAGGCAGGGAACGTTTTCTCTTTTTTACATCCCATCGCTGGGGTAATATGCGAAAAACAAACTGATCCACATCCCACGCTGGATGGAACGGAGAGAATATGCTGAAGATCCTCGCATTGATTCCACTGGTATGCCTCATCTCGTGCACAAAAAGCACGCAAAAGAACACCACACAAGACTCCCCTCCACCACCTACTGAAGAGTCTCCCAAAGCTCCGGAGCCTGCGAAACCCGTCCCAAAAACAGTCCTCAATATCCAATCGGGCCCTTCGGGGGGCGAGTCCCTCCTTGATTTAAAAAGCATCGGAAATATTTCAAGGGGACTGAGTCGCAGCCAACTGCAGCGGGTCATCCGTGCCGCCCGGCCGGGACTGCAGGCTTGCATCACCCGCACCCGCGAGACTGGCCGGATTCAGGTACGTGTGAGCGTGGGCAACGATGGGAAGGTGACCGGTGTGGAGTTGTTGAAACACAAGGAAACACCCCTTGAGAAATGCGCAAAGGGTGTATTCGCCCGTATGATCTTCCCCCTGTTTACGGGGCCCTCCATCACCTTCACCTATGCCTTTGTGGCCCAACTCTCGAGCACCAGAGAGATCCAGACTGAGGGCGGCAGCACGAATAACAGCAGTGGGGGGCGGATCCGCCGACCCAAAAAACCCCTTCGCGTAAACACAGGGCACAAACACGACGGACAAGGCTCCGAAGATCTGCAGCAGCGATAAATGCTCCCTCTCCTTATTTTTCTATCCCTCACGGCAGCTCCTCCAGAAGTAACACCCGGAGATCCCTGTCCAAAGTGCCCCGTCTCGGAGCGGATTATCATCCGAGAGACCGTGTGCAACCCCTGCCCCACCACAACATGCCCCAAATGCCCCTGTGACGGAATCATCCCAGACATGAAAAAAATCCTCGACGACTCTGTCCCCTCCTACGGGAAGTGGGCGCGGCCCGGTGAGGAGATGCAATTCACCATCAGGCGAGTCATCCCCGATTATCACATCAGCGTACTGGGCCTGCCCCGTGGTGCCACCTTCGATCCCCTAACCCTCACCTTCAAGTGGACACCCTCTCCCCTTCAGGTGGGCACCCACGTGGTCCTGGTCCGCATCTCCCTGGGGGGAAAATCCATGGAGCGCAGCCTGAAGATTGAGGTCTGGGGAGAGAGTGATTCTTACCTGTACCCGGGTTTCAGGAGCGCCTTCCTTATTCCACGCAACCTGGACGCCCATGGCCTCCATTATGGCCTCGCCTTTCTGATCACCGGGTACTCATGGATCAAGCGCAACTCATCGAGCGGGCCCAGTCACGGGCGGCTCTACGCCTTCCTGGAGAACCTCGAGAGCGTCAAGGAAAACACGGGTTACACCCTCCACTATGGTGTGGGGGTGGAGCTCTCCCTGGAGAAAAATCCCCGCCGCTATTTCGCCATCCCCACCTTCGGCCTGGAAATCGGAGGTTCCTACTCCTCAAGGATCACGACCGCCTGTTCCGACGGGCGGTGCAACGACCGGGCCGGTGGAGATTTTGTCTTTACCCCCACCTTCGGAATTATCCTCTATAACCGCAGCGAACTGTGGATCACCCTGGGGGCCGGATACCACATTCCGGTTCGGGAATGGAACGATTTCCGGGGCTTCAAGTTCACCGCCGGTGTTCACTATGGCATGTGGTAACCGCCCGCTGAAACCCGATAACCAACTCCTCTCCTCCCTCATCATCATCCGATTATTGAAATTTAACCAAAAACTAATATAATGGCCTTTCGTCCGCAGCGAACCGTGCGGTCGTTGAGGCATATCCAATCTATGACACCTGAAAAAAGCCCCTTCCTCTTTGACAAGGAAGATTACAGCCTTCTGGAAACCGTCACCCATATCCTGGATCACAATGACCTCCCGCCCCATCTGGCCAGCCTGCTGGACACCCGGCTCCATCCCAAGGGGATCAAGGAGCTGTGCGCTCCCCAGAGTCAGCGTATCGCAATGGCAATGATGGGTCTCCTGGGAACCCTCAAGCAGGGCACAGCCCAGGATCGGCTCGTGGCGCTGCGGGCGGTCCACGCCGAGACGCTCCATGAGAACACCACCACCATGACCCATAACCGGGCCCGGGTGCTCATGCGCATCATGAAGCGGGTCGTGCGGTGCAAAGACGATCACGAGCAGCAACTGCGCCTGATTCACGACTTTAGGCAGACTGCCACGGGGAAACCCCGAACGGTCCGCCGTATGCTGGACCGGTATCACCTTTTTGAGATGCCCGAGGACTGGAACCAGCTCGCCTTCGATCACCACGTCCACGACGCCAACACCAAGGGCCGCAAGACCCCAACCCACATGGTCATGGATGCCTGGATAAAGGGTATCCGATTCCTGGGCATCATCTATTATAACTTCATCCGCCCCGAAGTCGCCGAGGAGATCCTCGAGGCTGCGGCCATTTTGGGTATTGAGGCCCGGATCGGTGTGGAGATGGGAGCCGTTCTCCACAACACCAGCGTCCAGCTCGTCTGGTCCCCCGTGGGTTTTCTCGACCGGCGTGACTTTGTCGACTTCCTTAAAAAACCACAGGTTGTGGAGTTCATGGAGGAGGGAAAGAAGGTATGGAAGTACCGGGAAGCCAAAATCCTCCACCTCCTGGAGTACTACAACTCCACCCTCCGTACAGAGCTTGCAGAGTACTACGGATTTGATCCTCAGCCCATCTCGGCCCACCGTTTTCTCCAGTTTGTGGCCAGGGGCCAGGCATCTCCCATCCACCTGGCGGAATATATCCACCGTGATCTGCTGCCGCTGATCCGGGCGCGGGCAAACGAGCTCATCAAGGAGCGGGATTCTTCCCGGGGCAAAAATAAGGTTGTCAATAAAATATTAAATGATCTCGATGATCTGACAACAAAAAAGATCCACCGGGAGATCCTGTTGCCGGCCCTCTCCACCATCGAGGAGTGGGACACCAACGACTTGGCTGAGCCCCCTGAAATAATGAACCACTCTATTCCCGAGCTGCTGGCAATTGTGGAGTCCCTGCCCTGCCGATCATTCATCACCCTCAATCCCACAGACATGAGCGCCGGGGATGTGATTGAGTCCCTCTACCTCGGTGAAGGAAAGATCACCCACCTTGAGATCTACAACTCCAAGGACTGGACCAACGATTGCATCGCCGATCGAATAAAAATAAACAAGATCAGACTCCTGCTCAATCAGCAAAATGTGGTGGAGTTGAAAAAGCTGGTCCACCAGTGTCTGTCCATCGAAGATGCCAAGGGGGAAAACAAGGATCCCCTGCGGGCGGCACAGTTGAAAAAGATCACCACTGATCTTCCGAGATTTCTTTCTTTTTACCAGGGAAAACGTCTCAAATCCCGCATGGGGAGCGATTCCATCGGTCGTTCGATGACAACCCCCGGCATGGGACTGGTCGTACTGCCCACCCTCCCCTGGCGGTCCCGCCGCAAGATCATGTCAAAAAGTTGGCGTCTGCTGCCGGTCTCGGTCACGCCGCTGCGGCGTGTCACCTCCGTGGTGGGTAACGATGAGGCCAGGCGACGGTACCGGGTGAGTATGCAAACAGAAAACTCCCGGGAGAACCCCTTTCGGAAGAACACTTTTGTCACTTGGGAGTTCGCGGTGAACACCACCACACTCACGGACAAAAAGGATCAGGGAAATATCGCCACCCTGGGGGGAATGCCCCAAAAAACCAGCAACCAGTTGCTCAAGAGCGGGGCCTACCGAAAAGAGCGTAAATCCCATAGAATAATCGGGTATTTCAATAAATCCCTGCTGATTTTCGGCAAGATTTTCCTGGGCTTCATCCCCGCCTTTCTCACCTTCTATTTCACCAAAGACTGGTGGCTCCTCTCCTATTTTGGGGCCATCATCTGGTTCTCCATCACGGGGCTGCGTAACATCGTGCAGTCGGTTGTGGGCGGCGGTGGACTCTTCCGCAGCTCCATGCTCCGGTGGAAGGATTTTGTCAGTTGGGATCGGGTAGCCGACTCCCTGCTGTTCACGGGGTTCAGTGTCCCGCTGCTTGATCTTCTCGTTAAAGATCTGTTGCTCTCCAGGACCTTCGGGGTCACCCCCACCACCAACTCCCTGCTCCTGTTCACGGTCATGGCGCTGGCAAACGGCACCTATATCTCCAGTCATAACATCTTCCGGGGCCTGCCCCTCACGGCGGTGGTGGGGAATTTCTTCAGGACTATCCTCTCCATTCCCGTGGCCATCGCGCTCAACGCTGCACTTCTGTACACCCTGCTTATGTTGAATGTTCCCGGACCCGCGGTCCAGATTCAACTCTTCCTGTGGGCCGCGGTGCTCTCCAAGTTTGCCTCGGATCTTGTGGCTGCCATTATCGAGGGCACCGCCGACCGCCGCGCCAACCTCTCACTGAGACTCTCGGACTACCGTGAGAAACTCCAGGCTATCAACAAGTCTTACAGCAACATGGAGACCCTCTTCCCCCACTGTAATCTCCCGGAGTTGATGGGCACCCCCGAGGTCTTCGCCCAGAAGCTCCTGTCGGAGAACCCTAAAATTCTCAAGGGCATGGTGATAAACTCCCTGGATCTGCTCTATTTCTGGATGTACCAGCCCCGGGGCGAGACGGCGCTCAAGAAGAAACTGAAGAATCTCGAGGCCGAGGAGTTGACCGCGCTGTCGCAGTACGTGAGCATTCTCAAGTGCAAACGGCTCGTCTCCCAGCAGATCCTCAACGGGCTGCTTGGCACCCGCTTTGAAAAACCCCTGGCCTTCTACCTCTATAGAGCGGATCAGTATCTTGCGGCCTTTTCCCGACTCACCGCCCTTCGCTTCAAAGAAATCGAAGCACAGGGTCTCCCCTCATAGTACCTCTCCTGTTCAATACTCAGCGAGCGACAAAGAAGGTTCAGTTGCAGCCAACCACCTGCACTGAGTAGGTCACGGGAGTGGACACATTGTCAATTGCCACTTCATAGGTGTGCCCCGCCTCCATGACCCAGCCCTGGGGAATCATGGAGATGGCGTAGGAGGACCCGTAGTTGGCGAGGAGGTGTGTCACCGAGACGGGCCGGTCCACGGACCCGTCCATGGTAATGGTGACCTGGACTCCCGTGAGGTTGATGGAGTCGGACTGGAAGGTCCATCCGGTGCTGTTGATTGAAGACCAGGAGGATGACCCCGCGGCCAGGGGAAAGATCCCCTCGTGGGGCCATGCGGTCCATTGCTTCCCGGCGCTGGAGCTGCCAAAGGCCCACATACAGGAATAGGAGTTGGTGGAACCGAGTCCCGTGGGTCCGAAGCTGTTGGAGAGGATCCATCGCCGGTGGCCCATGGTCGTGGGGTTTCCAGGATCGACCATATAGAGATCAACGGCCGCTACCCCTGGAGTGGTGGCGAGATTGGAGGACCCTGCAGCCTGCGCGCCATCGTCGGTGTAGCAGTCCCAACCGGTGGGAGGGCTGTGGTTGAGCTGGTTGTTGGCCGTCATCATGAGGGCACACTCCTGTGCCTTCTGATCCTTCACAGGGTCCGTTGTGACGGGGGGAAGGTCCGCCAGAAATCTATAAAGGTTCACAATCTTCAGGGCATTGGCCCTGCCTGTGGCGCTGATATCCCCTGCGAGACAGGTCCCCGTATCGCCACTCCAGGAGCCCTCACTCAGGTCAGCCCGATCCTGGTTCCATCGGTTGCACACAATCTCCACCTGGGAGTTTCCGCAGGTCGCAGTGTCTATGGCGCAGGCAGTGCAGCTCAGACTCCCTCCGGAGAAACCGTTGGTCTCACAGGTCTCACCGCCGAAATCAGTCCCCTCGCACTCCTCTCCCTCTTCAATGAGGCCGTTGCCGCAGACGGGAGTCACGTTGTTCACGTTGTTCGTGTTGTTCACGTTGTTCGTGTTGTTCACGTTGTTCGTGTTGTTCACGTTGTTCGTGTTGTTCACGTTGTTCGTGTTGTTCACGTTGTTCGTATTGTTCACGTTGTTCGTGTTGGAGGCATCATCGTCACAGGATGAAAGGCAAAAAGTACACATAACTGCAAGAACAAATACACGCATGGAAACCTCCTCTGGGAGCAACCCGAGTCTCCCGGAAATATTAGATGTCACAACTGTATCAGATCTTTGCCTACCGTGCAGCAGGTTCACACTGTATTTCTTTTCCCACAGTAAGGATAGGTGTTCTACATTGATATTCCTGGTTAAATTATTTGGCATCCCCCTTGCTGTGTAGTAATGTGGAGGCCATCATGCCCTTTGCCGTCGCTTTTTTCGCCCTCAAATATCCCCATTACCATTTCCTGTTTTTCCTGCTGGTGCTGGCTGCATCCCTTGCCAATGACTGCTTCTTTTACTTCGGCGGGCGTTACGGCAGGGTAAAACTGGCGCCGCTCTTCCCCGGAGTTTTCTCAAAAGGACGACTCCAGTCAGCGCAAGACTATTTCCACCGGTTCGGGCTGTTCGCCTTTCTCTCCGGGCGATTCATCCCCTTCGGCGCGGGCAACTCCATCGTAACAGCTGCGGGCCTGGCCGTGCTGCCCCTTCGGCGCTTCGTCGCTTACACGCTCGTCTCATGTCTTGCCTATGCCCTCCTCTACTTCTACGGCACCTTTCTCTTCGGACCGGCCCTCTTCTCCAGCACCCCCGCGCTGGTTATTTTTGGCCTCCTGATCTCGGCGTTGGTGGCTTCTGTATATCGCTCCCATCGCAGAAAAACAGCCCCGGTGGTCCCCCGAATGCCTTTCCCAAAAGCACCACAAGGTCCCCGTGGCGATCAAATCCCCCACTCAGAGATGGCTCTGTAGCATAAAATTCCCGGTGAAAAATTCGGTGAAAAAATTATCGATTTATTAAAGGAAAAAAAGGGTTGAAAGCGCTGCGTTCATAAATTATGCTGGATCGAAGAGTCCCCCATTTGTTTCCATACCCCCCCTGGTTTGCGTCACACAATTATGGAAATAATAGGGAACAGGAGATGAGCAAGGTGCCCAAACCTTGCATCACATAGCGTTATACTATTTCAAGAGTATTGATCACTGAATCCCTCGTTTATGGTAT
>JAHJLU010000398.1 GCA_018821745.1 Myxococcota bacterium
ACGCCGCCATAGAGCATCAGGAACCAGGACGGGATCCCGGCCGCAAACGCGACATACCCCAGATAGGCCGGTGAATGGGTCAGTTCGAAGACCAAAAAGCCCTGGGCAGTCCCCTGCATCCAGGAGCCCATCAGCGAGACGAGCTGGCCGGCGAACCACAGTCGGTAGTTACGATACTTGAAGGCCGCAAATGTCATGCGAATGCGGGCAGCCCAAGGGACTGATACGGAATTGGCGGACATGGAGAATCGCGCGCCCCTTTCGCGCGCCAAAGGGATAGTACCCTCGATCTACAGCAGGAAGTTCTACATGTATTACATGAATTATGCCAAGTACTTTTTTCCCCCCATACCTTGGTTCGGATGAAAGGGCCTGAAAACTTGCGGAGCGACTATTTTTATTACTTGCGCAAAAAAAAGTTCTTGAAAAAAATTTGTTCAGGGGTAAACAATATCTATACTAACGCTAAACCACCTTGCGTGGCCGGAGGCTTTTATCATGCGCACATTTTTCTTACACTTATTTGTTTTCGCTTTTATTTTCAGCACAATCTCCTGCTCTGAAGACACTAAAAAAGAGGTCATTGATCAGTTCGAGGTAGCAAAATCCACCAAATCCCGGGAGACAGACCCCTCTGTCTCCACTGCCCAGATGGATGAGCTGGTCACGGGCAACACCTCCTTCGCGCTGGACCTTTACAGCACCGTGAAAGAGACCGAGGAGGGCAACTTCTTCTACTCTCCCTTCTCCATCTCCCTGGCCCTGGCCATGACCTACGCGGGAGCCGAAGGTACCACCGAGACCCAGATGGCCGACACCATGGAGTTCACCCTCCCGGAGCCCGAGCTCCACAGCGCCTTTAACGCCCTGGATCTCGATCTGCAGTCCCGCGGCACCGGGGACGCCTCCCAGTTCCGCCTCAACATCGCCAACGCCATCTGGGGACAGACGGGCTATCACTTCGAGCAGTCCTTCCTCGACACCATCGCCCTCAACTACGGCTCGGGGCTCAACCTCCTCGACTTCATGGCCGATCCCGAGGCATGCCGCACCATTATCAACGACTGGGTGGAAGAGAAGACCGAGGATCGCATCCAGGATCTCCTCCCCGAAGGCTCCATTGGCTCCGACACCCGCATGGTCATCACCAACGCCATCTATTTCTGGGGTGAGTGGGTGGAGATGTTCTCCCGTGACATGACCGCCGCGGGCTCCTTCCACAAGGACGACGGCACCGATGTCTCCGTGGACTTCATGCACATTGAGGCATCCTACAATTACGTTGAAGGAACCGGCTACGAGGCCATCGAGCTGCCCTACAAAGGGGATGACACCTCCATGGTCATCATCGCCCCCGACGCGGGCACCCTGGCCCAGTTTGAGGCCACTCTGGACGCCACTCTGCTGGCAGGCATCATCGCGAGCCTCTCCCCCACGGGGATGCTCTTCTCCATGCCCAAGTTCGAGTTTGAACACCGCCTCGACGTCAAGGCCCTCCTCATGGAGATGGGCATGGAAGCTCCCTTTGACGGCGCAGTAGCTGACTTCTCCGGCCTCAACGGCGGCCACGACCTGGTCATCACCGATATCCTCCACAAGGCCTTCGTGGCCGTAAACGAAGACGGCACCGAGGCCGCCGCCGCCACCGCCGTGGTCGTGGGTGAGACCAGCGTCCCCGCCAACATCGTGGATATCGACCGCCCCTTCATCTTCCTCATCCGCGACAAAGTGACCGGCACCATCCTCTTCATCGGCCGCATCGCCGACCCCAGCTAACCACCTCCCCACTCTTCCTCTTTTCAGCAATAACCGGTCGTCAGTGACAACTCAGAGGGCATCCTATACTTCCTCCTTGTTGGACTGGACAGACCATAAGGTGATATAGTTCAACGGGAGGCAGGCATGGACAACAACATCAAGAGTCGGAGGCACTATGTCTGAAAACAAAGAAGAACAATTTGATCACCTTTTTCATAAACTTGAAGAAAAAAGTGGCAGCCCATTATATTCAACTTTAGATTCTATTTTTAGTACATTTAACACCTCTTTCCAGGTCAGAAAAGAAAACCACCTTGATGCACTGAAAGAGGTTCTTTTAAATCCTCTTACAGAAAAAGAATATAAGGTAAAAATTATCGATTTCGTAAAAAGCAGCTGTATTCCACACGGACGACTCAATGCGTCGGTTCGATTGAGTGCTTTGGATGAAAAAGAGATTATGAAAGTTCGCTGGGCTGCGTTTGATGCATTGAAAGAGAGCAATCCCGAATTTTGCGAACAACTGAAAGTGATTTCGGAATTAACAGATAGAGATCTGGATCCGGAAAAATCCGCACTGGATATTCAGGATGCGCGAATTCAGTACGCAAAAGAACAATCAAAAACAGTTATTTGGTGGTTCATTGCTCCTTTTCTCATATTCGCAAGTATGGCTGTTTTATATTTCACATGGAATCGACCAATTTTTCTTCCATCAGTGGGCGTTCTTTTGGGCATTTCGGTTTTACTGGTAACAATATGGCTGATTTCAATGAAGCGCTGCCCTTCGTGTAAAAAATTGAATGCCAGAGGAAAATTGATTTTACGAGACAGCTACCAGGGACCACGGACACCCATGGGGTCAACGACGATGGGCAGTTCCCCTGTGTCTGTTCGAAATAAAATCAATGTGTACAGTACCATTTGCAAGTATTGCAAACACGAATGGATTGTTCTCCGTTAAGAAAATCATACCTGGCAGATTAGTGTGAGCCTGTTCTACCGGCTTGCCCCGAGTCGGCGCATGCGCATCGCGGCAGTGTATTGCAAAACTGTCCGGCCCTACAGCCCGTCGAGGGAGGCCAGGAGCTCGGGGATAAAGTGAGGGCGGATGGGGATCAGGGAGTGAAGCCGCACGGGCACGAAGGAGTCCCACACCACCTCGGTCATGGTGAGGTGCTTTGCGGCGATGTTCTTCTTGCCCTGGATGTGAAAGATGAATGGGGTATGGCGATCCCCGGCGTCGGCCCGGGCGAGGGTCGGGGCGAACCCGAGCAGCGAGAAGGTCAGCACGGCAAAGAGAAGACGCATGAGACACCTCCGTTCTCCCGTTATTGTAGTTGAAAAAGCCGGCCCGTGCAAACCCGGGGTGATAATTGTCCTGTGCACCAGACCGGTCACTCCCCCCAAGTGACCTATCGCTCGTAGGCCAGGATGATCAGGTCTCCATCGCGCTCGACCAGGGGGAAGCGGCCTGCGGCCTCGAGGATGGCGCGGACGCGGTCCAGGGGCAGCTCCACGGGAGGCAGGGCGTGCTTCGGGTCAGCGCGGGGATCGGGGCACTGACGGGGGACGCGGATGTACTCGATCTCCCGGAACCACGCGGGCTGGAAGCGGCCGTCACGGATCCCCAGAGTCGTGAGGTCGTCTGCCCCCGGGAGGCCGGGTTTGCTGTACTCGCGTGGGTCGGCCAGGTACTTCCACCAGGTGATGGGGAGGACTATCCGGGCCTGCTCCAGCAAAAGGAAGAGCTTGCGCCACTTGGCGTCGCTCATATGGCGGGCGGAGGTGCGGGCGATGGCGGCGGCGAGTCTCTCTTCGTGCGTCGTCATGCGTCTCTCCTGCCTGGAGTTGCGGGGTTCGAGGGGAGGGGCGTCGTCACGGCTCGGATGTGTGGGATGATAAGGTCCGGCGTTGTGTCTACACCTACGGGGATGGTGATGACCGGGACGCCCAGGCTGCGGTAGAACTCGGTGAGTGGTGCCGTGCGCGCGGTGAAGGTGGCTATCTTCCGCTCAACAAGGGCCAGGTCGTCGTCGGTGCGGTGAGTGCGGTCTCCGCCGCTGTTAGTGGTGAGGCGGGTGTGGACCGTGGGTGCGTCGCAGGCGAGGAGGATCACCGCCCTGACCGTGAGGATCGAGGCGAGTGCCCGGGCCTGGCCCTTGTGACGCGGCAGGCCGTTGAGGACCACGAGGTCGTCTGTTCCCGCGCCCCGTGCAGCCAGGAAGACACCGAGGATCTTTTCTGCAATGTGGAAAGTCTCATCCTCCAGGAGCGCCCCGCTGGTGAGCACCTCGTGGATATAGGCGATCTCCCCGGGGGTGAAAGCCGGATCCCCGAGGGCCACCCGGCGCAGGTTCTCCCCGAAGTCGAAATGGTGGCAGCGACGACCGGCGAGACCGGTGGCAGCCAGCGAATTCCCCAGCGGTGACTTTCCAGACCCCGTGGGTCCGATGAGCAGGACGGCGTTGAGCATGAGCACCCTCACTTTGACCTCGATACCACGAACAGCCGTGAATTTGGAGCCTTTTTACAGCCTCCATTTGACTGTGTGCCAATGGTAATGCTGATCTCCAAATTGAGCATTGACTGGTGATTTTTTGGTTATAGGATGGGGGAGCATCATGGAAGGTGACTGACCATGCCAAAAAAACAATGGGTCTATGAAGAGCTGGGCGACAAACACATCATGGAGTACCGGGGCGATCATCTCTTCGACAGCGGGGAATACGGGAAGGGCCCTGTCTCGTTCAGTGCATTTTTTGAATATCCCTATGTCAACACCACCATGGAACAGGACTGCGAAATCTTCACGACCATCGTCCATAATAATCCCATACCCCGGGGTCTGGAGCCCTGGCTTTTCCACACCTGGCAGCTGTGGAGAGCCATTGATTTCAATGCCATTAATGAAAAAGTCTATGAACTGGAGCCGGGGGTACATTTTCATTTTACCAAGTATGGGACCTGGCGTTCTTACAATGTCAAGTGGCAACAAGAGCCCCACATCCAGGATCAACAGCATTTCCATCATCTCTTTTTCAAGGGTCCAAGGGTCCCTGCCCTCGCCTTGACGACGCGACGGGAGATCCGGCAATCAATCTGGGAGGCATTAAATCATTATCTTGCGGATTTTACCCTGGAGGATGCCTTTGTTCTGCTGGACTACGAAAAGGTGAAAGAGGGCGATTACTGGCAGATAGAGAAGGGAAATTCAGGAGAATATGTCAGGATGCACAGGGATAAAATCGAAATTGGTGGATGGTCCGGCCCGCGGGATGGTGGCGCAGGATTCCATTCCCTGGAGGCCCTGTGGAGTGACCCCAAACAGACGCTCCCCGAAGCGTTCTGGGACAAAATCCCCTCTCTGACTACCCTGCTGAAGCCCGCAATCACGCAATAGCAGACAACGATTCGACACATCTGAGGAACTTCTGGAGCGCCAGCGAGTGACATCCACCGGATAATCCCAGGGCGCCACTACTCGGCGTAGTGAGTCTACTCCTCGGCGGGGTCGTAGATGAGCTGGCCCGTCGCGTCGAGGATACCCGCGGCAACGAGATCCTTGAGGAAGGAACAGCCGGTGTTTCGGGTGTAGAAGACATACCGGGGAAATTCGGTCCCCACCAATAAAAAGCTGGCCCCCGCTGTCACGGAGTTCGGCGAAATCTTCCGCCTAATACCCCGTTCCATATCGTGAAGGTAAATAAAACTTGGTCCATATGGACCTGGTTCTGCTCCACTATAACTGAGAGTCTTCACGTTGGTTCCCTGATAGGTCAGGTACTGCGGATAATCCCTGAGTGAAACCAGGGGGTATAGGACGTTCCGGGATCCGGTCTGCGCGACCTCGTCCTTTCCCGTCTCAACGTTGATCTGACGCAATTGGATGTACCACTCCTCATTGGCGTCCTGGGCCATCACCTGGTAGTAGGCAAGCCCCGTTGGGGTGATGGACATGCTGACATGACGGTGCTCGGGAACGTCGAGGGACCACAGCAGGACTCCCGTGACCCAGTTCCAGACCATGATCCTATCATTGAATCCGATTGAATTCGATCCGAAGTTCATCATAAAATAGGGGTAGGTGCTGTTGTAATAATTAACGCTGAAGTGCGCAGATGATACAACATAGGGCACAACATCTTCAGATTGACGGAATAAATACTCAATTTCACCGGTGTTGAAGTCGAAAATGTAGTAGTCGGAGCCTGTCCCGTCGAAAACGTTGCACGCCAAGAGGGCACGATTCGATGAGGCATCGTACTGGCGCACGTTGACTGTGCTGGTCCCGAATGTGATGCAGTCCTCGGACCGCAGATCCACATCCACGGGGTTCTGGGTGATCTCCCCCGTGGCCACATCCTGGGCGATGAAAGTCTTGCACTCCTGCTCCAGCACGTTATAAACAGACGTGTCCTGGGGATCCGGATACTCAAGGGTCCTTTTGCATCCCACGAAGTAATTGGTGGGGTGCTCGCCCAGCTCCAGTCCACCTACCTCTCCACCTGTGATGAAGGGGATGGTCTGGAGTTCCTCATTCTCCCCGGTCTCAAAGTTGTACCGGAAGAGCTTCATCTTCATGTATAGGATATTCCCGACTTCCTCCTTCTCGTAAACGTGATGGAAGAGGTAGGGGTAATAGATGGTGATGTTTCTTCCAAACCCAAGAGCCCAGCCTTCACACGTAACCGTCTGTTCAAAGGGGTCGTATTCCGTGATCCATGGCCACTCCTCCACATCCCCGTCCGCATCTCCACCGTCCCTGGCATCTTCTGTGTCTGGTCTGTCAATATCGGGCAGCTCCACATCGTACCCACCATCGGGCGAGGCATCGACGCAGGAGTCCCCCTCGCAGCCCGAGTGGTGCACGCTGGTGCATCCGCCCAGGAACAAGATCAGAAGCACTATCGATATCAAATAGAATCTGTTTTGCATCAGGGCACCACCGGGAACAGGCTGGACTCTCTCCAAACTCCTCGGAGATAACTGTACACTGTTTTCTCTCTGGTCAGTATAGCAGGATATTCCAGTGGTAAAACCGATATTGCGCTCCAGTCCAGTCCGCTGGGGAGACCCTGAGTGCCCAATGAGGAGGGATGGCAACTGCGCTGCTTTCCGGAACACCGAAATACGCCGTTTTGCGTAGTGAGCGTGAAGCCTTGCACATCCCTGCCGATGGAGATGACCCGGGAATCCGCGTGCAATACCTTGATCAACTTACCCTTCACCTTGTCCTTTTCCTTGTTGGATTTGCCCGGGGTCTGCGCATTGGCAAACAATCACCCCTGCAACCGGTTGAGGTGGAACCTTTTTTTAATCCATTGACTGGTAATTATTTGGCTATAGTATGGGGGGGAGATTCACGGAATTACTGGCAATTTCATTTTGAATGAACTGGAGAAAGCATGCGTAATTTTGCAATAACTGTCGCCCTCCTGCTGGCTTCCTGTCAGGGAAACAACAACGGCCACCAGACTACAGCCCAAAGCCGGACAAGCCCGGCAGCTTCACCATCGGAGGAATCTAAATATGTTGGTGAATTCAAAGCGCTCGTCGCTGCCTATGAGGCCGTTGATCGGTTCTCGGGCGTCGTTCTCGTACAGCAAAAAGGGAAAACCATTTTTGAAGCGAATGTCGGGTATGCCAACAGGGAACTAAATGTTCTGGTGACCCAGGATTCCCTGTTTCGGATCGGATCGGTCACAAAACAGTTCACCGCCGCTGCCATCATGAAGCTTGTGGAGCAGGGAAAGTGCAAGGTGGAGGACAAGCTCTCCCTGTACGTCCCCGATTATGAACCGGGCAAAGTGATTACCATCCATCAGTTATTGACGCACACGGCCGGTGTCCCCAATTTTACCGACTTTCCCAGCTACAGGAGCGTGATGGGCAAGCACCACTCCCTCTCGCAGATAATCGATATTTTCCGAAAGAAGCCGCTGGAGTTTACGCCAGGGAGCCGATTCAAATACAGTAATTCGGGATACGTGCTGCTCACCGCGGTTGTCGAGAAAGCCTCGGGGATGGAGTACGAGGCCTTCATGAAAAAGGAAATCTGGTCACCCGCCGCGCTGACATCCACCCGCTACGACAGGGGCCGCCCGATTATCAAAAACAGAGCAGCGGGCTATCAGATGGGCCCCGGGAAAAAACTGGTAAATGCCAGTCATATAGATATGTCGGTTCCGGCCGGTGCAGGTGGCGTGCTCTCCACTGCGCGGGATTTATGTCGCTGGGACAGAGCGCTCCACGACGGTCGTGTGCTCTCAGAGGCCAGCAGAAAAAAAATGTTCACCCCGGACAAGGGCTCCTATGGCTATGGCTGGAGGATCTCCAACCTCCACGGCACCCCCATGATTCTCCACGGTGGCGGCGTCAACGGGTTTGTTTCCCATTTCATGCGCTTCCCCTCGAAGAATCTGTGCATCGTGGTCCTGGCGAATCACACCTTTGCACGACCGGGGATGATGGCACTGGGACTGGCCAACATCTGGTTCGGCAAACCGGCCTATATTCCGCGGATTAAAAAGGCTGTTATGCTGCCCCTGGCGCAGCTGCAGGCGGTTACGGGGACATATCAAATAAAAGGGCTGTCGCTGACCGCCACCATCTTCATCAGGGGAGGGGACCTCTACGCGCAGATCAAGGGACAGCGAGCGTTTCGTCTGTTTCCCGAGGCTCCTCACCGCTTTTTTATAAAAGAGGTCGATGTGGATTTTACTTTTGTTGTCGAAGGGGGACGTGCGGTCTCCATGAACTCTTTCCAAAACGGCAGAAACACCCTCTGGCTTCGCAAAGCAGCTCCGGTGAAGACGAAATAGGCGGTGGCCGGTGGAGCGGCGGCAAAAACCCGCAGGCAGCTTTCAGTTATCTACGAGTGGATATCTTTCTTCTGGTAAATGAGGAAGGTCCCGCTGACCGCGCCGGCCACGATGAGGGCAGTGAGGACAAAGAAGAAGGGGGAATGGCCTTTTTGGTAGATGACGCGTGCGTCAAAATATTTGAAGGGGGTGAAATACTTCAGGAAGGCGATCTGGTGAACCAGATCCACCGCCACCGAGAGGAGGAAGGTCCCCATGAAGATGGCGGTCGCTACGGCCGTGGCCCTGTGGGTTGAGCGGAGCACGGCGCCGAGCAGAAGGCCCAGAGAGAGGAAGATCAGTTGGATGCAAAAGAGCCCCGGCATGAGCGTGTTAATGAGCCCCGCAATGGATTTCCCCGGATTGAACAGGGGCACAATCAGGAGGGAAGCGATCCAGGTCACCAGGGTGAGGAGGCCAATGGAGACAAGGCTGGCCATGATTTTGGCGGCGACCACATGGCTCCTCCGCACCGGTTTCACCAGCAGAAAGTCGGCGGTCTTGTCCCGCTCCTCCTTTGAGATGACCACGGCCCCCTGCATAATGGCGTGGATCCCGCACATCAGGGCGAAATAGAGGAAAAAGATCACATAATACCCACTCGCCAGAGTCAGATCCAGCTCTCCCAGGCCAATAATCTTTTTAATGAACCCCGGCAGACTGTCCAGCAGCTTGAGCGCCTGCTCCCCCGACTCCTGAAACCCCGCGTACTTCTGCATACCCGCGAAGACCATGAAGATCATCCCCACGGACCACGCCACCTGGGACTTCCAGATGGACCGCAACTCTCTGAGAACAATGTTCATACTCACCTCCGGGCGCCCTACACGGACGGCACATCCTTGCGCAGGTACCGGATGTAGGTCCCCGCGGTAAAGGCTGCCACAAGCAGCGTGTTGAGCACCAGCCACACCATGGCAAACCCGTTGTTGCCAAAGATGGAGCCCGTTGAGAAATAGGAGAAGGGGGAGAACAGGGTGAGGGGGCGCCCCTTGAGGGATTCATTGAGGAGATTGACAATAAAAAAGCCAAACACCACGCCCAGGGCCAGGGGAATGACCGTTTTCATTTTATTGAGGAACACGGAGATCAAGGCCCCCAGGCTCAGAAAAAAGAGCTGGATAAAGAGCACCGACAGCACCAGGCTGAGGAAAATGGAGAAGGAATAGGGCGCTGTGGAGAGGATGTCCAGGGCGACCCTTACGACCACCAGAAAGACGAGGTTGGTGATGAGCAGGCACACCAGCGCTGCGGCGAGCTTTGCGTGCACAATTGTACTGCGTCTGACAGGTTTGGAGAGGAGAAAATCCGCGGTCTTGTCCCGGAGCTCCACCGAGAGCACCGAGAGTCCCAGGGTCATGGCCTGCACCGCCCCCACCAGGGTGATATACATGAACATAAACCCAAAGACACCGATGGGCGTCGACATATCAATGACGTTGATCCCCAGTGATTTTTTCAACCCCTCGGGCATCATCTGAAGGATCGAGTTCATGGCGGCGACGTTCTTGCTGATAATGGGAAACCCGAAGGCAAACCCCGCCACAAGAACAAGGAGCGCCAGGGTCCAAATCACCGTGGCCTTTGCATGCATGCGCAGCTCAAGTTTGAAGATGTTCATGCGTCGCTCCTAGGAGTAGTAGTGCAAAAAGATTTCCTCAAGGGTGGGCTCCTCGATGACGAGGTTGCTCACCTTTACCGTGGCCAGCCTGGCGATGATGGTGTTGACATCACCCCGGAAGATGAAGCTCACAGAGCAATCATCCCTCTTGAGGTTGCTCACCCCCTCCATGTCGAACCCCTCGGTTGATTCTCCCTTGTGCACTGCAATGGAGACCTTCTTGTAGTTGTCCTCTTTGAGGTGCTTGATGTCGTCAACCCGCACCATGCTCCCCTCCTTGATAATCCCCACTCTGCTGCACAACTTCTGGACCTCCGTGAGGATGTGGGACGAGAAGAGCACCGTGGTGTTTTTCCTGTTCTCCTCCAGAATAAGATCAAAAAACTTCTGCTGCATGAGCGGGTCCAGGCCACTGGTGGGCTCATCGAGGATGAGGAGTTTGGGCTCGTGCAGGAGCCCCTGAACGATGCCCACCTTTTTTTTGTTCCCGTAGGAGAGATCCTCCACCTTCCGGTTGAGATCAAGCTCCATAATCTCAGCTAGTTCCCCAATGCGACGGTCGCAGTTTTTCTTATAGAAACTTGCGGAATACTTCAGGATATCTATGGCGCGCATGTTGTCGTAGTAGAAGACCTCCGAGGGGAGATACCCGATCTCCTTTTTGACCTCATGCCCGTACCTGATGCAGTCTTTGCCAAAGATTTTCGCGCTGCCCCCCGTGGGATAGATGAGGGAGAGCAGCGTCCGGATTGTGGTGGATTTCCCCGCCCCGTTTGGTCCGATAAACCCAAATATCTCACCCTCTTCCACGCTGAAGGAGACATCCTCTATCCCCCTGCTCTTGCCGTAATACTTTGTCAATTTGTTGATCTCGATAACGCTCATGGCTCACTCCGGGGGTGAAAAGACCATCCCATTAAAAGGGAACCAGCGCCAAAGTCAACGCTTTCCATCGCAGGGCATGGGCGCAGCGGGTCCTCAGGGATAGGCAGTGAGGAGGGGGGTCGCCGACTGGGTCAGGACACTGCCGATTCCCAGCGCTCCGCCGACGTTTGATCCCCAGCACCAGATGTATCCCTCTTCATCAACCGCGCAGGTGTGCTCGGTGCCGGCTGAAATTTCGGTATAGTTCCCTGATCCAAGGCTGAGGACAAAGCTGTTGCTGTCAACTATGTCGCCATCTCCCAGAGCCCCCATAGTCCCATTCCCGGTACACTTGCTCGCTCCCGCCGTGTCAACCATGCAGGTGTGTGTGCCGCCACAGGAAATTCGTGCGGGGGTTGAAGATCCCACATCCGCCTGCAGCGGGGTGGCCGACTCCGTAACGTTGGAACCCAATTGGCCATTGGCTCCCTCACCCCAGCACCAGACCTGCCCGGCATCGTTGATGGCGCAGGTATGCAGGGCGCCGGCTTCTATGGAGACAACTGCCCCCGGGATGCGGTCCCCCACGTATTCAAAGACGGGATGGGCGGTGGCGTCGCTTGTTCCGATTCCCAGCTGGCCATGCTCGTTGTTTCCCATGCACCAGACCTTGTCCGCCGTGTCGATGACGCAGGTGTGATTATTGCCCAGGGTGACCGTGGCAATACGAACACCCTGACTGAGCATCTCCCCGGAGATCGGATATGCGGTTGGCGTATATAACTTGTCCTGAGAGGCTGGCTGTCCGCACTTTCCCGAGGTGTTGTCTCCCCAGCAGTAGAGCCCATTGTTACTCTTTACGGCACAGGCGTGGGTTTCACCCACCGCCACCATGAGATTGGGGCCGAAGGAGAGAACTGTGCTCACCTGACCGGGCACAAGGACTGACTCACCGTTTTCTTCGGCGGTTCCCAGTTGTCCAAAGGTGTTCTGGCCCCAGCAGTAGAACTGCCCGTCGTTGGCGAGGGCGCAGCAGGAGTAACCGCCACAGGAGATCTCTAAAAAGGCCAAGCCCCAGGGCATAACCACTGCTGTGGGCACATCCCTCTGCAGGGTATCGTTCACGCCGAGTTGACCATAATTGTTTCGTCCCCAGCACCACGCGTCTCCTTCGGTGTCAAGGGCACAGGAGAAATCCAGCCCCGACGTGACTCGGGTAAACCGCCGGCCCTGGCAGTCGCTGACATCCCATGTACAGTATTCGGTTAAACACGCCAGCTCACCGGGGAAATACCCGAGACTCTCACATGTCTGACCGTCCAGGTTTGTTCCGTCACAGCTCTCCGCGGTGCTCTGCACAATCCCATCCCCACACATCCCTGCCTCACGGCACTCGCTGTCGTCCACCTGACAGTCTTCGGTACAGTGAAGCTCCCCACCCCGATACCCCATGCCTCCGCAGCTGCCCACAATGTTGGTACCATCGCAGGACTCGCCGTTCTCATAGTCGATAATACCGTCTCCGCAGGCCCCGTAGGTCGCGCAATCGGCGAGATCAAACTGGCAGCCGCTCAGGCAGGAGAGCTCCCCGCCGTAGAACCCCAGGGAGAGGCAGGTCTGCTGGTTTAGATCACTGCCATCACATTCCTCGCCACCCTCCACGCTGCCGTTCCCGCAGTTGAAGAAACCGGAACATTCTGAATAATCAAAACTGCACGTGTTTGAGCACCCCAGCACGCCGCTCCCCATTCCCAGGGTCTCACAGCTCTGACCCCGGAGGTCTCCATCCTCACACTCTTCCTGGTCTTCCTGAAAAACTCCGTCACCGCACCGCCCCTCGGCTTCACAGGCGGAGATATCGAGGGTGCAATCTTCCGTGCAGGAGGGATCACCACCATAGTATCCAAGGCCCGGACAGCTCTCGCCTGCCAGATCGTCCCCGTCACAATCCTCGCCTATATCCACCACGCCATCGCCACAGTTGGAGTTCCCGGAAGTGTTTTCATCACATGCCGCATTTAAAAACAGCAACGTAAACAGCGCAAGCAGGGAGTGTCTCATTGATGACCTCTTTTTCGGGTGACCGGATGTCCTCGAAAAAGCGCACCCGGCATTGTCCCCGGTGGGGGGTTAATTATGTCATGAATATATCCCGTTGCTTATTTGTGTACAAGGGACAAAATATTCGGGTTCCCTGTTGATGAGCGTGAATTTACCAGTGGGTGAACCGCACCCGGAGTCATCTCCGGACGCTGTAATTTCCCGTCGGAAAAACCCGGCTTTTGGTGCTATAATGAAAAAAATATTGCGACAACTCCGTGGATGTATTCGTCCCGGTTATGGAGGAGCACCATGCAGCGTGTTATTTTTATCCTTTATGTATCGGATCAGAAAAGAAGTCGGCAGTTTTATGAGTCCACCCTGGGCTACGCGCCGGTCCTGGATGTCCCGGGCATGACCGAATTTCACCTGGGGGGCAACACCTTCCTGGGGCTCATGCCCGAGGTGGGGATTGTTCGCCTGCTGGGTCCCGACATGATCGATCCCGCTCAGGGAAACGGTATCCCCCGGGCGGAGCTGTATCTCCACGTGGACGATCCCCAGAAGGCAGTGGAACGCGCACTGGCAGCCGGGGGAACCATGCTCTCCCCCCTTCTTCCCAGGGACTGGGGTGATCGGGTGGCGTACATAAAAGGCCTCGACGGACACATCCTCGCGCTGGCATCCCCCCATAAAGAAGCAACACAATAGAGTACAGGGGATATTCCCAGACCGGACACCCTGGTTTGACATTCTTCTCCCTTGGAGTAAGATGCAAATACTATAACAGCGTATCACCGGTCACGCCCAAATCGTGTGTGGGCGGCGATAGGCAAGGGGTGGATTTACATGAAAATACTGTTATTTTTCATAACCCTCGCCTTCTTTTTCTCCTCCTGTGACGAAAAAACGACGAGCTCCTCAAACTGCGGTGACGATTTGGTAGATGTGGGGGAAGAATGCGACGGGTAGAACCTGGTGGGGCAGACCTGTATCGGGCTGGGATACTACGGCGGTATCCTCCGGTGCAACGAATGCCAGTTGGATCTCACCGAGTGCATCGGGTACGGAACCTGCGGAGACGGTGTGGTTCAGCCCGGCAATGAGTCCTGTGACGGGCCCGATGTCATCGGCACGACCTGCACCTCCCTGGGATACGAGGGCGGGGCCATTGGCTGCAGGAGCGATTGCCGGTTCGACATCACCGGATGTATCGGTGGTGAACTGTGTGGAAACGGGGTCATCGACACGCCCGAGGTGTGCGACGGTGAAGACCTGGGCGACATGCAGTGCACTGATGTGGGCGAATACCTTGGGGGAACTCTCTCCTGCGGTTCCGACTGCCGGCTGGTAACCGCGGACTGCTATGACGAGGTTATCTGCGGAGACGGTCTCGTTCAGGGGGACGAGCAGTGCGACGGCGGGAACCTGGCCAACCAGACCTGCGCCACCCTCGGTTACGACGGTGGCTCCCTCATGTGTCACACCGACTGCACCTTCAACACCGTGCAGTGTACGGGAGAGGTTGTCTGCGGCGACGGAGAGGCGCAGCTGCTGGAACAGTGCGACACCTTCGATTATAAAGGCAAAACCTGTGTATCACTCGGCTTCGTCGGGGGAGAACTTGACTGTACCGATGGCTGTCTCCTGGACACAAGCGCCTGTGAGGAGGTAACCCCCGACTGTGACGACCAGTGCGTACAGCCGGGGTACCTGGTCATCACCGAGGTGATGTCCTTCCCCGAGACCTCCTACTATAACGGCGTCTACCTGGAGTTGAAAAACGTCTCCCCCTACAATATAGATCTGAGAAATCTCGAGATCAGGCTTGTTGACACGGATCTTTCCACTCAATCCTGGACGATAGCGGGGACAGCCCCGGTGACAGTCCCGGCCGGAGGGCTGTTCCTGATCGGGCGGAGCAGCTCGGCCTCGGAGAATGGCGGGTTGATGGTGGATTTGGCAATCTCGGGGATTTCCATGGATGACGTCCCCGGTCGCACTCTGGGAATCCACAAGGCGGGTGGTGTTGCCGTGGACACCGTGCCCTTCATCAATTCCGCCATGGAGCCTCACGTGGCCACCTCCCTGCAGCTCGACAGGGATCATCTCACTTCCTCCGCAAACGATAACGCTTCGAACTGGTGTCTCTCTACGGGTCTGTATAATCCCTGGGACCGGGGGACACCCCGTGAGCCAAACGCCTCGTGCGCGCGGGAGAGTAATTGTGCGGACAGTGTCGACAACGACGGCAACGGCTATACGGACTGCGACGACATCTCCTGCGCCTTTGCGGACGGGTGTCGTGACGGCGCTTCCCCCGCGATGGGGGACCTGATCATCACCGAGATCATGATGAACGGAGAGGGCTATTATAATGCCAACCAGTGGTTTGAGCTGTTCAACACAACGGCTGGCCCCGTCGCCGTCCAGGGGCTGACGGTGTGCAGCTCCGACGAGGATCGCACCTGTGTCTGGCTGGACTTCGGGGGGCGTGCCTCCCTCCCGGCGGACGGTTATCTGCTGGCCGCCCCATCAGGGGCAGATGTCGGGGGCGTCGTACCCGATGTTCTGTACGGGCCCACAGTGAATCTCGGCGCACCATCGGGGGACCTGAGGGTGCTGCGGCGGGTCGACGGGCAGCAGGAGGCGCTCATCGATGCGGTGTCCTATGACTCCAACTGGCCACAGATCGGTGACGGCGTCTCCGTACAGTTTTCGTCCAGTGTCCTTCAGACCGCCTCGGAGAATGATATCTCTGGGAACTGGTGCCCGGGCACAACCACCTACGACGCCTCCGGCACACTCCTGGGAACCCCCGGTGAGGAGAACCTGGGGTGCACACTCGCGGAGATCTGTGACAACGGTATCGACGATGATTTCAACGGTCTGGTGGATTGTGCCGATGTCGCCTGTGACGGCCTTCAGGGTCCCGGGGGGGTAATGTGCGAGTCCGCGGAGACCACCTGTAACGACGGGTTCGACAACGACGGCAACGGTATTTTCGACTGTCAGGAGGCAGCATGCCAGGGTTCCACGGGACCTTCGGGCGAGGAATGCGAGCCCTCGGGTGAGGTCTCCTGCAGCGACGGGTACGACAACGACGGTGACGGCGCTGTTGATATGGATGACAGCGACTGCAATATGGGTGCTGGAGTCGCCTTCTACATCTATTTCAGCGAATATCTCGAGGGAAACTCCTGGGACAAGGCACTGGAGGTGTTCATCCACGATGCCACGGAGTTGATCGACATGTCCAGGTGCCAGATCCAGGTGTACAGCAACGGGGCCTCCACCCCCACCAACTCACTGATCCTCAATCCAGTGCAGCTTGATGCCGGGCAGACCTTTGTTATCTGCCACAGCAGCATCAGTGACAACTCCCGGTGCGATCAACTTATCGGCAGCGGCGTCATGACCTTCAACGGCGACGATGCGCTTGTGCTGCGCTGTGACGGCCAGGTCCGGGACAGTATCGGAAAGGTCGGTCAGCAGATGATCTGGACCGGAGGAGGGCTCTCCACCCAGAACATGGTGCTTCGCAGGAAACAAAATATGTTCCTCGGGG
>JAHJLU010000399.1 GCA_018821745.1 Myxococcota bacterium
TCCCGGGAGGTGTTGATTCACCGTAGGCAAGCACCACATCCCAGCGGCATCCGTTAAAAGAGATGTTGCGCAGGATGACATCCTCGCGGGTGTTGTTGATAACCACCACCTCCGGGTAGACCTCTTCACACGCCATGAGGGCCAGCAGCAACATAATCAGGGGGATTCGCTTCCTCGTCATGGGTTACTCCAGGCACTGCGTATTTTCCGTGCGCTGATCATAGGGCAGGAAATCATACTGGGGCCACATTGCTCTGATGGCCTCATAGAGCTCCTCGGGGATGGGCTGAACTCCCTCGGGAGGACAGGGGCCCTGATGGTTGGGCATATTGATGGAGATAACCCGGGTCTGACCGTCCACCACCTCTTCTTCGTTTTTCGAGGCTATGGGGAGGCAATTCTCGGGGTTACAGTCGGGATCATCCCAGGCCGCCACCATGAGAACATTTCCCAGGCCCGGCTGGATCGTAAGGGTCGCGCTGGTCTCGCCGATGGCGATTGGACCAAACTCCTGGCCCAGGTAGGAGCTCTCACAGATGGTCCAGGGAGGCTGATAGGTCATCTCGGGGTTGTTGAAATCGTTTTTTATGCTCACCACCGCTTCGCCTGCTTCTTCACTCTCACAGGAAACGGCAGTGGTTATTAATGTGCAAACAAGTAAAACCATGGCCATATAATTCATTGTTTTCATTTGTTATTATTCTCCATATAGGTTCGTAATACGAATCTAATATTCGTAATAACGACCTACAGGGGCGGGTGGATTTTGTCAATCAAAAAACAGTGAGAAAATGCACGAAAGCACTTTATCCCTTGCTCAGCACAAAAACTTCTGCTCCACGGGAATGAAATGCATGCCAGGGGACGTTCACCGAAGAGGGGTGGTCGTTGACCGAATGGGGGTTCCCCGGGACCCGATGCTGACTACCCTGAATATAAACGGGGTTCTTTCCCCAAAAAGGATTTATTATGAAACGCGGCCTTATTTGTTATCTGCCAACCTCAACCACCACAAAAAAAGCAGTGAAGCACCTCGCCCTGAGACTAAACTCCGCGAACTTCACCTTTCATGATATCACCTCGGGGCAGATCCCCGATCTGTCGCGTGTAGATATTGTCGGGTTCCTTGCCCCCATGGAGGACGAGGATCTGCCTTTGGCATTCCAGCGGTTTTTCTCTACCTTCAGACCGGTCAGGGCAATGGATGCCTTTGTCATGAGCATTGGAGAAAACTCCGATCGCGCCTCCCTCTTCTCCTTTGCCGCGGCCGTCAAAAGGCAGGGATTCAGGGTCGTGAGCGGCCACGCCTACACCCTGACCGCGGGTGGTCAACAGGAAACGCCAGGCTCCCCCCTCAAGCGCACCTGGTTTGATCTCTTCATCACCAACCTCAACAGTTTCCTCGATGTCTCTCCAAACCCCGCATGAGTCCCTTCCGGCAATAAAGCATCCCGCTCTTTCCACCCCCTCCCGCCCAGTTGGAACAGATCCCCGAAGCCACCGGCCCACCATGGTTCGTGAGCCGCTAATACCTTGTTGCCAGAGATCGTTCCTGTTACCCTTGATAAGATAGGGAGTGACACCCATGGAAGATTTACCTCTCCTCGAGAATGATCGTTTTCACCTCCTCAGGAAACTGGGTGGTGGTGGAATGGGCATCGTATACGAGGCGGAAGACAAACTCCTTGGGACCCGGGTGGCACTGAAGACACTCAAAGATGCAAACATGGAGTCACTGATCTTCCTGAAAAAGGAGTTTCGATCCCTCCAGGACATGCAGCACGCCAACCTCATCTCCTTTGGGGAACTGTTTGAGAACAAGGGGCAGTGGTTCTTCACCATGGAGTTGATCAACGGTGTGGATTTTTTTACCCATATCCGCACAGAACCGTGCATCCCCCACAGCACCGGGGAACAATCACTGGGAGAGACTGTCACCGCACCCGATCCCGAGGCACCCCTGTTTGAGAGACTGGAGAGCACGAAAGACGGCCACAAAAAGCTCGAAAAAAAGCGCTTCCCCGCCTACGACGAGGAGCGGCTGCGTGGCTGTCTTGTCCAACTGGTGAACGGGCTCATGGCGCTCCATGGAGCCGACATGCTGCACCGGGATATCAAACCCGGAAATATTATGGTTGACAAAAAAGGGCGTGTGGTCCTCTTGGATTTCGGCCTGGTTACAGAGTCCGCCCAGAATCAGGAGGAGGTCTCCTCGCTCTTCCCCGTGGGGACAGCGGGATATATGTCTCCTGAACAGGCGGCGTCCCAGCCCCTGACCTACGCCTCCGACTGGTACAGCGTGGGGGTTGTCCTCTACCATGCCCTCACGGGGCATCTCCCCTTCGAGGGCTCCTTCAGTTCCATCATCTTCCAGAAACAGGGCCGGGAGGCGCCTCTGGCCAGCGATTATATCCTCGGCGTATCCGAAGATCTCGACCATTTATGCAGAGATCTTCTTAACTTCGATCCCCAAAAACGGCCGTCGGGCAAGGAGATTCTGTCACGCCTGAGGGGCGCACCGCTGGTTCAGGCCGTCTCCCTGGAAAAATCACTCTCCCAGAGCCATCTCTTCACGGGGCGCAAAATTGAGATGGCCCGGCTTGTACAGTTCTACGAGGAGTACGTCTCGGGCAAGAATGAGGCTGTCCTTATCCACGGTGCCTCGGGACTGGGAAAGAGTGAACTGGTCCGGAATTTCCTCCAGAATCATGTGCGTGGACAGGAGAAGACAATTGTCTTCACGGGGCGCTGCTACGAGACCGAGTCGGTCTCGTTCAAAGCCTTTGATCCCATCATCGACGGTCTGAGTCAGTTTCTGTGCCATGTTCCTCTTTCCGAGCTGCAGCCCCTGTTGCCCCCCAATGCCCACCACCTGATCAGAGTGTTCCCTGTCCTCTCCCGGGTGAAGGCGCTGGAGGACAAATCGGAAACAGTAGATACCATCAGTTATTTACCCGAATTCAGAGCGGGAGCCTTTGGGGCACTTCGGGAGCTTCTCACGCGACTGACCTCCCGATTCAACCTGGTCATTCACATCGATAACTTCCAGTGGGCCGACGAGGACAGTCTGAAGCTGTTACGAACCCTCATGCTGCCGCCAGACCCGCCACACTGTTTTTTCATTGTGGCCCAGCGTACCAACGCCAACCCGAAGATCGCCAAAAAAGAGGTACAACAAAGCCTCGCTTGTGTCCCTGTCCATACCAGGGGCCTGGAGGTCGGACCCCTGAGCCCCGCGGAAACCGAAGCGCTGGCGAGGAAGGTGCTCACTTTGGACCTTCAGAGCGCAGAACCGAGCGCAGAGGCCCTGAGCATGCTCTCATCGGAGAGCGGCGGACATCCTCTCTTCGTCCATGAGCTGGCGCGCTTCATCTCTGCCAGAGGAACCTCGGCGGCCCAGGGCAATACCCTCTCTCTGGACGATGTCCTCTGGGAACGAGTGGAATCGCTGGAACCACAGCCAAGGGATATCGTACAGATTGCCAGTCTCTGCGCCGTCCCTGTCAGTGCGGACATCCTCTCCACTATTATGAACATTCCTCCTGGGAAGTGCATCCGGCACATCAACCAGCTCAGGGTCGCCACCCTCATCGCGGCCCGGGGCAGTACCACGGATCGGCGGGTTGAACCATTCCATGACAGAGTACGCGAAGCCGTAGTCCAGCGACTCGACCCGGCCACGGCACAGAAATGGCACCAGACCCTCGCACAGGCCTATAAAGAATCCCGGGAGGGTTCCCCCGACATTCTGGCTTACCACTACAGGGCGGCCGGAGAATATCACCGGGCCCGCATCCACTATATCAAAGCGGCAAAGATTGCCACCGCATCCCTGGCCTTTGAGCGGGCCACACAACTGTTGTCCAAAGCCCTGGAGCTGTGGCCCGAGAGCGATCTGGCCACAGACACCAAAAAGCGGGCAGTGGTAAGGGATCTGGCCCGAAACCTGGCCAACGCCGGGAGAGGACGGCAGGCCGCTCACAAATACCTGGAACTGGTCCCCGGTGCTCTCGCGGCAGAGCAACTGGAGCTGCAACGGTTGGCGGGTGGGATTCTCATGCGATCCGGTCACGTCACCGAAGGGCTGGCGGTCATGGAGAAGGTGCTCAAGACCATCCA
>JAHJLU010000400.1 GCA_018821745.1 Myxococcota bacterium
CGCCCGCACGGGGAGCTGCTCCGCCACGGGCTTTTTGGCGGCGCCCACGGTCTTTACCAGCGCCACGGCAAAAAGTGAGATGCTGGGATCAGCGTCTGAGAGCGCCCTGGTAATCACCGCGCGGGTCCTTGGGTGCAGGGGATCAATCTCCGAGAGGGCGATGAGAACTGCCAGCCTGGTGGAGGGAAGCGCCGCTTTGCGTCCGGGAGTCTTCCCCCGAAGAAACAGCTCCGCCAAGGGACCAATGGCGGATCGTGCCCGTGTCCCCATGTTTCCCAGGGTCATGGCCGCAGGTTCAGCCAGCTCATCATCGGCAAGTGCACCCACGAGGAAGACCATCTCATGGGCGGAGATCCCCTCAAGAACTTTCTTTGCCCGCTCCCGAACCCGCTCCTCCCTGTGGCCAAGCCCCATGAGCAGAACAGGGATTGCGTTATCCTTCTCAAACCCATTTTGGGAGAGTCTCGCTTCAAAACCCTGATAGGTGAGCAGCTGCGACTCATCGCAGCTTTTTACAAAGTGGGGGAGCGCCCGCTGTCTGACCTGTGATCGCTGCGCCATTGCCAGATGACCTGTTTTGGCCTTTTGGGGCATCGCAACATTCCTGGAGGCGACACTGACGGTCTCGATTTTTCGGGTGGTCTGGTCCGAGCAGGACACGAGCAGGAGGAGGAGGACAAAAAGTACCGCTGATTTCACCATGCAAACTCCGGGGTGGGTAATAGGGTTCCGTATGAAGGTAACCAGATTTCCCCGACAGTGCAAAAAAGCGGCTTTTTTCAAGAAATGGCCAGATTAAAACCATTGACTGGCAAGCAAAACCCCTGATTAAATCTTGGCAAAGGCTGATTTTAAGGGTCTATTTGCCCATCATTTTCTTATAGGCATTATCCAGAGCGGCTTTGGTGGCTTCAGCGATCATTGGTTTCACGATCTTATCCACGATCTCCTGGGTCACCTTCTTGCCGAGCTTTTTGAAGGCGGCGTCCAGCACGAGCTTTACGCCGATGTTGGTGAAGCTGGCCACCGCCCCCTTCACAAAGAGGGGATAGCTCTGGGAGAAGTTGTCTCTCCCCATCTGCCTGAACATCTTGTCCACAAGGGGTTCAATCCGCGAGGAGATCGCCTTGGTGATGAGGCTCCTGGTCATGTCTTTCACCAGGGTGATGTCCGCATCGGAGAGGCCGCCACGATCGGTGATCTCGTATTTTTCAGCGGGGGCCGGTTTGGGTGGCTCCACCTTGGGAGGCTCGGGGGTCTTCTCCGCAGCGGGTTCATTCTTCGGGGCGGTCTCCTTTTTTTTGGACGTGCAACCGCTCACAAAGGACACAATAAGAATCAGGGTGAAAAGAAAACGCATGGCTGTAACCTCCAGGGTGCCGATTTTTTTCAGTAATACCAACCTCTCTCTGGCTTGCCAACGAGCAGCATGATCCCCGTAGCGAGGACCAATAGCGAGAGAGGGAGCACAATACCAATTTCCCACAGGGACGGGATGGACAGAGACCCTCCGCTGAACAGACCAATCATCTCCTTTTTAAGAAGGTTTGCGGCCAGGTAGGAGCCGTACTGATAGGTCATGATGAAGCCGATGGCGATAAAGGCCACGCCGGGAACCGTCCTGAACAGGGGAATCTTTCGAAAGATATTCAGCATTATCCAGGGAATGAAAAACAACTGGGGGACATAGTGGATGAAGAACCGGAACTCGCCGGAGAAACCAATCCCCTTCCCCATTTGCCCCGAGATTACCTCACGCAGCAATACATAGAGGGCGTAACACCAGTACACCGCCAGAAGTCCCAGGGCGGCCTTCACAAAGCGGGGAGGTTTCAGCAGATTGATTTCGGTTCCGGCAATAATCATGGGTCGGCAATATCCTTAGGTATTCCCCTGACAGGGGGGAGGGCTCATCTTTCCTGTTTCCAGCCTTTTTGGCAAACAAAAAGGTAGATGGAGGACATATAGAACCGCTCACGGATCCGTTGCCGCTCCTTGATGAAGAAGAAGGGTGACAGAAGGGACTCGGTCTGGACAACGCTGGGATAGTGGGCCCGGGAGGTGGTCCACTTCACGAAGAACATGGCGAAGGCATCATAGAGGTTGTTGGTGGAGGCGTTGGCCAACAGGAGATACCCGCCGGGTTTGAGCCAGGAGTGAAATTTTTCCAGCGCACGGCCCTGATTCTCATAATAGGGGAGTGAGTGGGTGCAGGTGATAAAATCATACCGGTGGCGCTCGTCGTGGTACCCCTCCATGGAGTAGACTTCATAGCTCCCCTGGGGGTCACTCAGGTGCGCCTTCCGGATCATCCCCTGGGAGATATCCACACCCTTGACGATGATCTCCCGCCCGGGAAAGGCCGCCTTTATCTCCCGCACCAACTGGCCCGTCCCGCAGCCCATGTCCAGGATGTGCACAGGACCCTCGGCGGGGAGCAGATAGTCAAGACGGGAGATTATCTCCCGGCGGGTGGGGCGAAGGGAGTATTTCTGCACCCAGAGTTTCTCGTATTTGGAAGACCAGAAGTCCCAGATCTTGCTGTTGATCATGTCAGTTTTTTCCATATTTTTCTATGCCTTTAACCCGCCTATCGAGCCAGGGCACAGCAAACAGAAGGTTTTTGGGGGTTCTCACCAGCATACGGGCATAGAGCCTGTACATCTCATAATAAAATCGCCAGACAGGCAGATGCTTCGGTTTCAACACCAGGTGGAGAAAATCCCACCTGGAGATGTCGGTGGTGGTGAGCCGCTCTTGGTAGGCATTAAAGGCGCCCGTCCCGGGAATGGGGAGAAACACGGAGAGGGTAAAAACCTCAATCCCCATACGCTCGATCCAGCGCTCCAGATCCCGGAAATCTTGCACCTTGGCGTCCACGTCCATCATAAAGAGGGCCGTGATGTTGATATTGGCCTCACGCAGATACTCCACACATCGCTCATTCTCCATGGCGGTGTTTTCCTTGTTCCACGCCGTCAGTTCCCTGTCATTCACCGCCTCGAGACCCACAATCACGTCAATCACCCCAACCTCTTTGAGGGGGGCCAGGAGGTCTTGGTTGGCCACGATGAAATCCGCGCGACTGTAAATGATAAACCGCTTGTGTATCTTCTGCGCCCTCAGGTGACGAATGAAGGACTCCACCCGCTTGCGACTCACCAGGAAGGTGTCGTCGATAATCCATATAAGATCATTGGGCACCCCGCCGATCTCGCTGATGACCTGCTCCATGGGCCTCGCCAGATATTTTCCGCCGTTGAGCTCCGTGCAGTAACAGAAATTACAGGAGAAGGGACAGCCCCAGGCGGTCTTGACCAGCGCCGCGGGTCCATAGTGCATGTACTTATACCGGTGGCGGTTGGCCAAAAAATGGCTGCGGTCGGGAAGGGGGAGCGTGGCCACCTCAAGGGGCCGTGCCGCGAAGCTGGTGAACGTCCCCGTGGCGGTCTGGCTGGCAAGTCCCGTGATCACCGGCTCCTGAGCATTTTCCAGAGTTGAAAGCAGGGCGATGAAGCTGTGGACACCACCGGAGTGGACGATATGATCAACCTGTGGGTAGTAAAAGTCAGCCTGGTTCAACTCCGCGTGGACGCCTCCCACCACCGTCACCGTGTCTGGATTGACTTCCTTCACCGCTGCCAGCGCCGAGAGCATGATATCCCGGGCGGTGATATACCCGGTGATCCCCACCACATCGGGTTTAAAGGACCGCAACACCCGGGCAAATTTTCGGGACGAAACAGACCCGTCGTAGATGAGGGATTCATGCCCTGCCTCGTGGCAGCCCGCCTGCAGATATTCCAGTTCGAGAGGTTCCGTGATAACAGGGTCTATGATGGAAAAAATGGAGTGGTAGTAGGGACG
>JAHJLU010000401.1 GCA_018821745.1 Myxococcota bacterium
AGCCTGCGGCAAATCCGCGCTCTTTGTCTGTTCGGTAGAGTTCCAGATAGTCTTTTGCCGCTCCGTCCAGATCCTGCTTCCAGATCTCCAGAGCGATCCCGTGAAGTTCCATGAGATCTTCATCAGACACAGGGCCGATAAGGAGGTCCAACAGATCGTGCGCATGCTTGCTCAGTGACCCACTTGCGTTTCGAAACAGGTCCCCGTCCTTCTCTTTTGCGCTCACCAGGAGTGCCCACAGCGCTGACGCGCGGTATCCATCCATGCTGAAGTCCAGGGCCTTGAGCGCATCCTGTGCCTGAACCGGTTTGCCCTCACTGTAGAGGTGACGGATGTACTCTCCGTAAAAATAGCGGGTGTCGGGATGATCGGCACCGCGGATGCTTTCCAGGTGGGCAAACTGGTCGCTCCCCTTGGCGGCCATGAAATTCCAGTAAAGGAGGTAGGGATCGTGCTCCCACTCCAGAAGGAGAGACAGGTCCCTGGGGGGAGGAAGTGTGTGCCGCAGGATGTATGCCTGGCGCCACAGCTCCATGCGCATCTTGTGCTGGTCATTGGGACCCTTTTGCACACTGTGCAACGACGTGAAAGTCTCGGAGACCCGCTTGAAATCAGCAGACGCTGCGTAAAACTCTATTATTTTCAGTAGATTATATGAATTCTCCGGGTCTGCTTTGCGGAGCGCGCTGCGCTGGGTGAGGGCCTTCTGCTGGTGGGGAATGAGCTGTTCATACACATGTGCGAGAGATTGATACAGTCCCACCTTCTCATGGGGACTTTCAACTTTTCTGAGATCCTGCTGCCACATGGAGGCCAGCTCTTCGTAAAGTCCCAGCTTCTCCATGAGGGCTGCCAGCAGCGGGCGGCTCTCACCAGTGTCGATGTGGGAAAAATGTTTGGGTGAGGCTTTCCCCGCCAGCCAGCGTGAGACGGCCCCGAGAAATTCAGCTTCCGCACCTTCATTCTGGAGTTTATGGAAGGCCTCGTCGATCTCGTCAAGAGTTCCGAACCGTCGGGCCCATCGATATCGTAAACGATCCCCGGCCTTTGCCGGCGCAAGATCAATAAAGGTCTCAGTCTGATTCCGGGCAAAGAACTCTTCTTTAATCGCCGCCCGATGGGCCAGAAGGGCGCTCTCTTCGGGGGACATCTGGAGGAGCAGTTCCTCCCAGCAGCTCACATACTGCCCCTCCAGTTCCCGGAAATAGGTGTGGGCAACGGATGGGAAATAGCTGCCTTTGGAACCCCGGGAAATCAATTCCAGGAGGAGGTTGACGCTGTCGGTCCCCTCAACGGCCAGCTCCTCTTCAGCATACAGGACGAGTCGCTGCGCGTCCCGCTTGAAACCGGCGTGGGCGCGAAGCGACGAGACGGTCAACCGCCTGTCGGAGTGGGGAATCTCATGGCCCCGCAGGATAAGCAGGCGCAGTGCGGCCGTCCTGATAGAAGCGGGGAGGTGGGAAATTGACTGGGAGTCATGGGTGAAAACATCGGGATTGGTGGATATTTCATCGAGAATCACCAGCGGCAGGATTTCCTTGCCGGGATTCTCCACGGAGCGATCCAGCCACCATGCCATAACCTGGTCATCGACAGAGTCGCTCCAGGAATAGAGCATCTCCAGTCGTTCCCGGGGATCGAGCTGTGCGCATCGAAGTTTCCACAGGGCCTCCCATTCGTAGCTTTCGGGATCAAGCATGACGGCGTCCCCGTCAATGGGATCTTCCGTGAGGCTGAGGTGGGTCATGATGAACCGGGCGGCCAGCTTTCTGGATACCACACGCCGGGCCACAGAGGAGTAGGGCACGAGGCCCTTCTGGGCTGCAACCCAGAGCACCAGCGGGTGATTGCAATGTCTCTCGGGGAGCTGCCCCATGAGTATCATCTCCAGCTCTATCCAGGGCAGGGGGGTTTGCTCATGAAGCGCTCTGAGGCTCCTGTTGACCAGCTCCAGGCGTCCCAATTTGTTGCCGGCATGGATGAGTCTGAAATGTGCATACTCAGCCAGCGTCGAGTCCAGGCAATGCAAATAGATCTCTATTGCCTTCTCGGGGTTACTCTCTTCGAGGAGGCGGGCCTGGAGGATTTTCATTGGAGTGTCTGTGTAGGGCAAGGAATCCAGCGCTTTTTCCAGTGATTCGGTGTCGCGCTGTGAGGCAATTCTGTCGACCCGGGCCTGATCCCATAGCGGCTGACATGTCGGGAATGGCGGATCATTGAGGGGTTCATCCAGCAAAACATTGAGCTCCGCCAGCAAGGAGGCTGCTGCACAGACCCCCTCATTGGCTAAAAACAGTGCCTGCTCCCTTGCATCGAGACTGCTGCGCTCTTGGAAGGCTACGGAGAAACTGAGGAGAGCCCGCTCGCAGGCGAGGCCATGATCCTCTTTGGGGTCTATGGCGTAGAGCAGATTGCCCGCTTTTTTCCGATCGCCGAGGGCCAGGTTCAGTCGGGCCGCTTCCATGAGCCAGTGCATGTTACTCTCCCGATACCCAAGCTCCTCAAGGAGAGTGGCGTGGACCTCGAGGAGATCCCGGGTGGAGGCACTGTCGGGTGGTACACCAAAGTCTGGAGCCGTATAGGGGATAGGAGTGAGTGGCGCCATGGGGTCA
>JAHJLU010000402.1 GCA_018821745.1 Myxococcota bacterium
ACTCTGGCTCACCCTGCTGTAGCTTCACAATTCTCACTGCCCCGCAATTTTTCCTCCGGGGGGAGGTGGTCGACGCCCCACCCCGGAGGGAATTGCCTTGAATGAAAAGACACAAAGGACGTATCATCCCAGTACCGAGGAGGTAACCCATGGGAAAAATGATCGTACTGACCGCTGTTTTTGTGCTGACAGCCTGTGTCCCTCGCCAGGATGAAGAGTATTTTCGACAGAAAATGGCCAATGAGAAGCTGGCCATGGAGCGATGGCAGCAAAAAGAGCGGGAGAAGCAACTCGAGAACCAGAGAAAATACCGGGAGGAGCTTCTTCTCACTGAAGAAAAACGGCGTCTTTTACAGAACGCCCTCTATACGCTCAGGCAGTCTCCACATCTGCTCACGGTCCTGCAGCTGAAACTGCTCGGACCCCAGATCAACCACTCCAGCCTGGGCATGAGAAACTCCAGACTGCCCGCCGAGGGGTACGCGCTGCTTGCGGGGTGGACAGGCCTGCGTTATCTCTACGCTGACAATTCGCTCATCACCGACGCGGGCCTCATCGCCATGGGGTCTCTGCCGCATCTCACCTCCCTCTCCCTGAGTAACACCGCTGTCTCCGATGCGGGGATGGAGGCACTGGCCAAAATGCCCAGCCTGAAATATCTTGATATTTCAAAGACAAATGTGACGGACAAGGGGCTCGCTGCCCTCGGGAAGCTCACATCCCTCACTTCTCTCAATATTACCGGGACGAAGATCACCGGGACCGGCTTCGCGTCCTTCCCGTCCACTAACAAAATCGTCCTCCTCAATCTTGCCAATCTCCCCCTCACGGTGCAGGGCATGAAGCAGATCGGTCATCTGGGAAATCTGGTCCAGCTTATTTTGAAGAACCCCTCTGTCAACGACACGCTCTTCATGGCCCTCAAGGGGCTCCCCAACCTGCACATTCTGGATCTGCGGGGCAGCAGAGTTACGGCGAAAGGGTTCGCCCATGTGGCAGCCTTCAAGGCGCTTGAGCAGGTTTATGTGCCGAAAAAGCTGCCGCCCAAAGCCCTTAACGCGCTCAGGGGGTGCCCTCGTTTTACCCAGATTCGCTCCGACTCCTTCCGTGTTCCGCTGACGGCGGCCCACATCACGGCAATGGCCTCCAAAAATATCACCGGAGTCAATCTCCTCAACATGATCAGCACGAAGAAAATCCTGGTGGCCGTGGGAAAACTGGGATCCCTTCTCTCCCTTGCCATGGTGGTGACACGGCAGGCCACGGGGGCATACCCATCCCTGAGAAATCTCAAAAAACTGAAGACCCTGGACTTCTCCTGCTCAAGTCAGGTTGCGGGTCCTGCGCCTTATCTTGGCGGGCTCACCTCCCTTGAGCAATTGAGTCTCTCGACCTGTACCACGGACCTTGCGGGCATCCGGGCTCTCTCTCGGCTGAAGAAACTGCGTAATGCCACTCTCCACATTCTCAAGGGCTCCGAGGCCATGGTGCCATATTTCGTGGGCATGAAGTCACTCCGGCAGCTCTATATCACCAATGTTCCAGATGTGGCGGCTGTCGGCTCCATGCGTATCAAGAGGCATTATCGCTATCGCAATCGGCATTACCGTCCCACGGCGCCCATGTGGCTCCAGGTCCTCGCAACAAAGCGCCCCGATCTGACCATCTGGTTCAACGGATACGTTGTGCGAAACGTCCAGTACCGTCTTCCTGCTGGCAGCAAAAGGATTTAACTTCGCCTCTCTTCTGATCCGGGGTTTGAAATGTCCCCGTCTGACCACAAATCAGTTGTCCCCACTGCTTTCCCCCGGTATGTTCCTCTCCTTGAATAAATGTTTGCCTTCTTTAAGGAATTGATAATGCATATTTTAATAGGCCTTTTGGGCATCGCTGTTTTGGTTGGGCTGTCATGGCTGCTGTCTGAGCATAAAGGGCAGGTCAGGTGGAGGACCGTTGTCTATGGGCTGCTGAGCCAATTTATTTTTGCCCTCTTTATCCTGAAGACAGCGCCGGGAAAAGTGATCTTTTCCTCCCTGAAAGACGGGGTCAACCAACTGATTCTCTTCACCAACGCGGGCAGTGAATTTGTGTTCGGCGACCTGATGAAGACCGGCTTCAGTTTTGCGCTCTCCGTGCTGCCCACGATAATATTTTTCTCATCCCTCTTTGCGGTCCTCTATTACTTCAGGATTCTGCAGTTTTTTGTAAAATTGTTCACCATGCTTCTGTCAAAACTTCTGGGGACCAGTGGCGCAGAGTCATTGAGCGCCGCTGCAAACATATTCATGGGACAGACAGAAGCGCCGCTCATGGTGAAGCCCTATGTGGAAAAAATGACCCGGAGTGAGCTCATGACCCTGATGACCGGCGGAATGGCCACCGTCGCCGGTGGTGTTCTCGCCGCATATGTGGGCATGGGAATTGATGCGGGTCACCTGATCGCGGCATCGGTAATGAGTGCCCCCGCGGCCATAACCTTTGCAAAAATAATGGTCCCCGAGACACAGATCGCCGTGACCGCAGACATCCATAACATCGAAATTGAGATCACGGATCAGAACGTCCTCGATGCCGCAGCACGGGGAGCGAGTGAGGGGGCCTATCTCGCCATCAATGTTGCGGCCATGCTCATCGCCTTCATCGCCTTCGTCGCTCTGTTCAACTATTTTTTTAAATTTGCGGGAACATCCATGGAAGAGATCCTTGGATACATGATGCGACCCTTTGCGTGGCTCATGGGAGTTCCATGGGAAGAGTCGGGACCCTCCTGGGGGAAAAAACCATTCTCAATGAATTCATCGCCTATAAGCATCTGGGGGAATTTGCCAAATCCGCCCATCCCCTCAGTGAGCGTTCCACGATCATCGCCACCTATGCGCTGTGCGGTTTTGCCAATCTGGGCTCCATTGCCATTCAACTGGGGGGGATCAGCGGGATAGCCCCCTCCCGCAGGGGCGAGATCGCAGGGCTTGGCATAAAAGCCATGATCGCAGGTACGTTTGCCTCGTTTGTGACCGCAAATATTGCAGGGCTGCTTCTTTGACAGAGGGAAAACCAGCTGCCGGACCCAATGATCTAGAGATGACGGAGGGGAGTGAGCCGTAAGAGAAGGGGGATGACCTTCTCGTTGCGCACGATCTGACCGTGGCCGTATTGGGACTTCATATAGAAGAGCTTTGCCCGCTTCTGGCGCTTGGTAAAGCGGTTGAAGGATGCGGGGATGTTCTTCCTCACGGCGGCGTAGGGGTACTTTTTGAGGAACTGGGTGGAGGCCTGGGCGGTGTCGCTGCCCACGATCACCAGTTTTGTGATTTTCTTTTTGATGAACTGGTCGAAGAAGCTCTGTCCTCCGTACATGGCGTCCAGGAGGATGATCTGCTTGAGGAGCCGCGCGTTGACCCACTGGACAATGGTACGAAAAGCCCCGGAGTGGCCGATGACTACCGTGGGGCCGTTGGGGAGCCGGATGTTGGCCTTGGTGACGGCTTTCTTCAGGTGTTTCAGGGAATTCCACTTTACCGTGTCATCTTTCCCCTGGGGTGCCTCGGGGACAATAAAAATGGCGTTCTGGCGGGATTTTCGAAACTGCCGGGGCAGGTTGTACTGCTTCCATGCCTGGTCCACATCGCTGTGATACCCGTGGATGTAAATGACAATCCCCGCGGTCTTCCTTTTATAGCCCCGGGGGATCCAGACGTGGACGGGACCGTGTGCGGTCACGATGCGCCAGTGGGTGCCGCCGTGGACATTGCGGAACTCCTTCTTGGACAGGCGCTTTGAGGCTTTGGGTCTGTGCGTCCCCGGCTTTTTCGCGGCGGGCTGGGTTTTGGAGGCGGTGCCTCCCTTTCCGGGGGCGCCTTTTTTGTGCTTCGCCGATCCCTTGGCCTTGTCGGCGGTTCCCGGCTTATTGCGGGGCCTGGCCCCGATTGTCGAGGGGAGCATCAGGCTGAGGGTCAACAGGATAACAGATAGAAAATACATGTGCTTCCTTTGTGGATAGTGCGCTCGTTGTTCCATGGCCGACATCAGGGCCCACGAAAACGTTTCCGGTTGTAAAACGCCGCAAAAACAAAATAATTCACTGCCACAGCCAAAGAGTAGGTGCGCACTCCGGCCCTTGTGGGACCCATCATTCCATCGAATCGGTCATTTTGCAAATCTTCAGTCCATTTGTCATGGCTCCACCCCCGGGGAAAAGATCTTTTCTTTTGGGTGCAAATGTGAAACCCTTTTGGCCGATACACACCGCTGCCCCTTTGCGGCCACGGGAAAAGTACGGAACACCGGGAGGTTCACTATGGTTCTACCCAGATTGTCAGCGCTCCGAGAACTGATGCAAAAGTACGGCGTCAATGCCTATATTGTCCCTTCGACGGATCCCCACCAGAGTGAATATGTTCCTGCCTTCTGGGAGCGCAGAAAGTTTCTCTCGGGGTTTACTGGGTCCGCCGGAGACGTGGTGGTTACGGGCCAAAGGGCAGCCCTGTTCACCGACTCCCGGTATTTCATCCAGGCAGCGCTCGAGCTCGATGGGAGCACCATCGAGCTCATGAAGGTGGGACAACCGGGGACCCCTTCCCCGCAGGCCTGGCTTATAGCCAACCTCTCCCCGGGGGATGTGGTCGGGATAGATCCCAGGCTCCATACGGCCACGGGAGCCCTTGCGCTGGAACAGGAACTGGAGGCCGCGGGGATCAGTCTGGTCTCGATCGATGACAATCTGGTTGATGAGATCTGGGAAGAGCAGCCCGAGCCTCCCCTGGATCCGCTGGTGATCTGGCCGGTACCATTCGCCGGTGAGGAGCGCAGCGCGAAGCTGCGCCGTGTTTACGACGCCATGGCGGCCCACGGCGTGGACACCCATGTGGTCAGTGCCCTGGACGCCATCGCCTGGCTGCTCAATATTCGCTGCAGCGACGTGGAATTCAACCCGGTGGTCATCGCCTACGTGCTGCTCAGCAATGAGCAGTGCACCCTCTTCGTCGACCCCCGAAAGGTCACGGAGCAGGTGGCCGCTGAGCTCGGCCCCGATGTCAAGCTCGCCTCCTACGATGCATTCCCCGAGGCCCTCGCCAACCTGGAAGCCGAGCATGTGCTCCTTGACCAGGGGTCGGCCAGCCGCTGGATTGTTGACATGCTGGGGGAAGAAACCCATTTTGCCCTGGGGCATTCCCCCATTACCCTCATGAAGGCGGTTAAAAATCCGGTGGAGCTTTCAGGTTTTGCCCAAGCCCACCTCAGAGATGGTGTGGCCATGGTGCGGTTTATCCACTGGCTCCACACAGAGGTTCCCCGCGGCCAGGTGACCGAGCTTTCAGCGGCGGCAGCTCTTGAGGGTTTTCGCAGTGAGCTGGAGTATTTCAGGGGCCTGAGCTTCGAGACCATCTCAGCTCACGGCCCCCACGGGGCCATTGTCCACTACAGCGCAACTCCCGAGAGTAACGTCCCCCTCACGCCCCAGGGATTCTATCTCGTAGACTCCGGTGGCCAGTATCTCGACGGCACCACCGATATCACAAGGACCCTGGCACTGGGGCCGGCCACCGCCGAAATGAAGCGGCTCTATACGCTGGTGCTGCGGGGACATCTTGATCTCGCCATGGCCCTCTTTCCCGTCGGCACGGCGGGAAAACAGCTCGACACTATTGCGAGGAAACCGCTCTGGGATGCGGGTCTCAATTATTCCCACGGGACAGGTCATGGTATCGGTGCCTATCTCAACGTCCACGAAGGTCCCCACGCCATCTCCTTTTACCGCTGCGTGGGAGTACCGCTGGAGCCGGGGATGGTCACCTCCAACGAGCCGGGGTACTATCTCGAGGGCGCTTTCGGGATTCGCATCGAGAATGTCCTGAGCGTTGTGGAGTCTGATGTGCCGGGGTTCCTGACCTTCAACGATTTCACTCTCTGTCCCTATGAGCGCGGGTGCATTGACGCCGCGCTGCTGGAACAGCGCCATCTTGCACACATTGATGCCTATCATGCCCGCTGCCGGGAGCTGCTCGCTCCCCACCTGTCCGAGGACGAGCGGCAGTGGCTGACCGAGGCGACCCTGCCTGTTTCCTGAGTTTACACTACTTCCCCACGAGGTGCCCCCATGGCAACGCAGCACACGGAAAACCCTTCCCTGATTACCCTGAAACTCGAGACAGAGAGCCTTGAGGAGGGGCGGTTTGTCCCCCTTCGCCTCCCCTCAAGCCTGGAAATCGACCTGTCGAAGTTCGACGCCAAGGTGGTGGACCATGGAGAAGTGGATCTGGTTATCGAGATGAAGGAGGGCGCCTACCATTTCCCCATCCTCAAAGGGGAGCCCTTCGTTGTGATCGTCGAGAAGCCGACCCGGGCGAGGATTCAGATCGCCCTGAATCGCGTGTGGCAGGGAGGCGAGAAGATCACCATCCTCACGGGGATTGATCTGCGGTTCGACAACATGCTGCTCCTGGACAACGTCATCTCCACGCTCAAGAAGCTCCCGTCCCTGTTTGAAGACAAGGATCTCAGACTGCTCAGGGATTTTCTGGAGTCATCGGGGATCTCGGGGCTGGCCAGCTCTCTGACATCGCTGGGCCGGGTGCTCGGGCGAAAGTTGGAGGAGGGGGTCCTGGGCACACCCTCCATGGAAGGGCTTGGCAAGGGCTTTGAGTTTCTCAGGACCAACCTTGTGAAGGGCGCGCACCGCCTCAAGGAGTCTCTGGACGAGGGTTTTAACCGCCTTCCCCAGATCTCCCTCTCACGGGTGACCGCGGTCCCCAGGCTGCACAACGGCGTCTGGGAGGTGGAGTTCGCCTTCTCCGGCGAGATCTCCTACCCCGACCGGACCATCCACCCCTTTGACGAGGTGGTGCTGCCCCATGCCATCATTCCGGCCCTCTATGCGGATCTGGACCAGATAGTATCCCGACAGCCCCTCTCCTCCGCGGCGGTCTATCATGATCGGCTGAATCTGGACGCCATGGCCGCTGAATTTCTCCGCTCCATCTCAACCTTCAGGGGAGAATGCAATCTGGAGGGGAATCTCCCCGTGGTGGCCATGGAAGTTGAGCTCCATGACGGCGGGGTGATGGGAGGCGCCGTTGCAGGTGGCGAGCCCTTTGCCCTGAGGGCCTCCTTTTCGGGGGAGAGCTCCCTCGGCGTGCTCACTGTGAACGCGCCGTCCGTACACCTGACCCGGGGGGAGGGAACCCTGAGATCCAGCCTGAAGGCAAGTGTGAACACCCTCGAAAGCGGCGTCTCTCCGGTAGTAGCGATTCTGGAGAGTATTCGGCGGGGTCAGTGGAACTCCGGCGACGGGAGTCTCACGGCCGAAGGCAAGCTGGAGAAGGGATCGTGGCTCTCTGATATGCGCTTTACAGGCACCTACAGGCATCCCCTTATTCGCGGGGGAGGGAGCATTGATCTTTCGGTGGAACGACTGAACCTCTCGGGAGGCTTTTCCCTGGCCAGTTCGACCGGTGGCACCATTGTGGTCTCCGCCGCGCAGCTGGACTACGGCCTGACCTTCGCTGTTCCCCGCGGCAGCACACTGGAGGACGGGATTGTCACCCTGGTGAGCCGGGGAATCCACGGCGACATCGGTGGAAGGCTGGAGAAGGCTGTTGATGGCCCCACAGACATCTCCGTCGGTGGGGTTGTGGCTTTTGCCCTGGGCGGGGGCATCAGGACCGACGCCATACCGGAGCTCTCCATCGGGGAGGGCACCATCGACGCGGAGGTGGAGGGCTCGGTGACCATCGACGTCCACCTCGGGAGCCTTGAACTCGCCCACGGCCTCAGCCGGGTGGTGGCCACCGAGAGTGAGGCGCTCTTCAACTTTGCGGTCCTCTCCCTGGCCCATCAGGGATTCTCCCTGGTGTTTCCCGGGGGAAGTGATGTGGCGCTGCGTCTGACCGAAGGCCATCTTGACTCCACGGGCTACGGTGGATCAAAGTTCTCTCTCGCCTATGATATGCACGGGGAATCCCCGAGGCTCTCCAACGGACAGGAAACCGTAGAGATTTTTGTGCCCCAGCTCCGAACCCAGAAGTTCGGCTTCGAGATCGACGGAGTGGGGGGGCTCACCATCAGCGGGGAGAAGACGGGGCTCTATGATGCCCATTACTTCAATGCCTTCCTGGATCCCCTGGCTGAGATGGAGAAGTGGAAGGATATTCTGCGCTCCTCCGAGGCCATGGAGAAGGTGGAGGCTGCCCTGGGCATCTTCAGCCGTGACGGTGCCCGTGTGCTCGGCTGGCTCTCCCGAAACGCCGGGCGTGTCCTCGATATCCTGGATGATGAGGGCGTATCCGAGCCCAGGCACCTGATCCCCGGCAAAAATCTCGCCCGGGTCCTCTCCCGGGTCATAGCTGACAGCACCGACTACGAGGATCGCCTCTATCGCATCGTGAAGCGGGTCACCGACGCCAGGGGGCTCGATGTGCCGGGGCTCAAGAAGATACTGGATGAGGCACTGGGAGAACATGATTATCAGTTCGAGCTGGACCGCGGGCTCAAATGGCTGGCCACGGTGCTCAACCCGTGGAAGTCCGGGCCCGAGTTTGAAACGGTGACGGTGGTCCCCTACGCCCAGGACCCTGCGCTGGCGGAGCGACTCTCGGGGGTGCCCAGCGCCCGGGAAATTTATGAGGCCCTCGCTTCTACGGAAATGGCGGACTCCTTCGTCAACCGCCTCGCCGCCATGGCCCATTATCTGAACCTGGATCAGATCAACTATATCCTCTCCAGGGAGCGCAAGGATTTGGGCCCGGCCCTCTCTATCCGGCTGCCTTATCTGCGGGAACTGAAGGAGCGCGTGAAGGAGGTAGCGGAACATTTTGGCGGCCTCTCCTATGCACTCCAGCCTGTGGCTATTTCTTTTTATCTGGATGAGGCCACACGGGCCGCGTTCCCCGGGCCCCGGATCCCCAAACCCGCGCTGCCGGGTTTTGATCTGATCGCCGGCGGTGTCCTGGGACCCAAAGACGCGGCGGTGCTCCTCCGTGCCGGCCTGGCTGCCTTCGATGGCAGCCGGATTGTGCAGATTAACCAGCGCATGCTGTGGGATCACATCCTGTGCCAGCCCCCATCATACCTTATCCAGGTCCTGGTGGAGATGAGCGAGAATTCCCCGCGGGCGCTGGCGGCCATCCTCTACGGGCTCATGGAGATGGATCAGCAGATGCTGCGGGAACCCATGGACATTGCCTCCGAGATGGAGAAGCGGCTAGGCCGAAAGGTCCCCCATCGCCGCGACTATATGGCCGGCGGTTCAAGGGCACGGGACAGCTACTTCAACGATCTCTCGCGCCTGGCCGAAGCTGTTATGGAAGACTCCAGTGAATACCGGGCCCTGAGTTCCCGTATCGAGGTGGATTACCATGATGTTCCTCCTCCCCTTTCCCTGGCCCAGCTCGACGCTGAGACTCTGGCCCTGTACAAGGCGTTCGAGTCAAAAGTGAACCGTGCCGATTCTCTGGGCCGTGCCTGCACCTTCTCGGCACGTGAGAAAAAGCGCCAGACCGCCGCGAAGGAAGCCTATGAGGCTGCATTTGAGGCTGCCCGTTTGCTGGTCGCCAGAGAGCCCAGGGCGTGGCAGCTCCCCGAGGTGAAAAACTTCATGGAGCGCAACGGCGAGGCGCTCATGGTACTCAGCGTTGTGCGCAACTATCAGGAGTCCATTGACGATGTGCCCCGCTGGGTTCACGTCCGCAGCGGAAAGTCCACCTTCGCCACGGAGCAGGAACTTTTGCGGACGGTCATCGACGTGATCTACTACTATGATGACGACCGGGAGGTTATCTGGGATGACCCTCTGGTGCGGCTCCTCATGGATCCCCCCGAGGCAGAGTATGACTTCACGCTCATCTCCTGTATGGGGGTCATCACGGAAGGCGCCGCGGGGCCCGAGCTTTCCACGGCCTACGCGCGGCTCGCCGAGCGCAGGGGAGTCGATGTTATCCGGGCAGACACCCGCACAGCCCGCTCACTGGAGTTTAACGCCACCAAGGTTGAAGACGCCGTCAGACGGGCCAGAACGCCCTGGGGATTCATCGGCTACAGTCAGGGGTGCGCCAACGGGCTGCGGGGTGAGTCTCTGCTGCGGGGCGGGACCCCTGAGCAGCAGCAGCTTGCGTCGACCATGGCGGGGCGTAACCTGCTCTTCAGCGCCATCAACGGTTCCGCCCACGGGACCTGCGGTGACGCCAAATTTCTGGCGGCCATGACCGAGGGAGACCGCATCCTGAAGCACTATCAGGCGGTCTTCTCCGGGAAGCTCATCGAGATCTTCCTCAAGGGGACGGCCAAGGTCCTGGACAGCAGAATGTTTCTCCAGAGCATGGGCGGGATCACCTCCCTCTCCCACTACGGTGTGGCCAACCTGGCCCGCGAGGGGCAGTTCTCGCCCCTGGCCCCGACCTGCTACATCCGTGGTATTGTAGAGGAATCCAACCTCCCCGAGGCACTGGAGATGCTCTCGAACGTTCTGACAAAGCAGATCGGGACCCACGAGCACGACACCCAGGTGGAGATCCACGAAGCGGTGGGCCATTTCGTGTGGGTTCACACGCCCCACAACGGCTCCCTCAAGGAGTGCCAGATCGACTCTCTGGTCCAGTCCACCCACCACTGGTCTCCGTTGCACAAGGCCACGGAGTTTGTCACGACCCAACGTGACCTGGATCTGGCGGTTTACGACGCTCCCAAGGATCGGCACGTTTTCCCCTTCGTGGATTGTCTCGCCCGGTTTGGGATAATTGCCACCCGCTGATTATTCTTCGTACCGTCGAATTTCCCGTCGAATTTCCTTGACTTTTTTCCTTGGAATTTTGCGGGACTAAAAAAATACCTTCGTAATATCACGAAATGATAGTGGAATACCTGGAACTAAGTTTTTTATTGTAATGCAAAATTTGCGTGCTATACATTATTTCATAGCACGGAGGTCTCCATGAAAACACACACTACTCTATTAATATTAGTCTCCAGTCTCCTCATCACCTTCTCCCTCTTCGGCTGCGTCGAAGACACCAGTATCGGGGAAAAGCCCACCGGGACCTATCAGAGCTACAATCCTGGCTTCGGGCATGACCGCGGATACGACTCCGAGGGGGAGATGAACAACGCCAACAACGTGAACAACGCCAACAACGTGACTCAGGCCCCGGAAGATCCCCAGCGTGAGATCGAGGAAGCTGACATCCTTAAAATCGAAGGGAACACCCTCTTCGCGCTGAGCGCCTATCGTGGTCTGGTGGTGCTGGATCTTTCGACCCAGGATCAGATAGGGGTCCTTGGCCGCCACCCCATCTTCGGCCAGCCCTTCGAGATGTACATCAGGGACGGCATGGCCTACGTCATGTTCTCCTCCTTCTGGGTCTATGACTGGAACGATGATCTGGGGTACGGCACGTGGAACTCCACCAGCCGCCTCGTTGTCCTCAACGTGAGCGACCCCGCCAACATCAGCGAGGTCGCCTCCTATGACCTGGCCGGCGAGGTGAGTGACTCCCGTCTGGTGGGCGATATCATTTATATGGTCGCCTCCGAGAACGGATACTGCTGGCACTGCTCCGATGAGCCCCGCACAACGGTGACATCTGTCAATACCAGTGATCTCAACGATATCCACATGGTGGATCAGGTCTCCTTTGACATGGGGGGATACTGGTGGCGCATGCCTATCCACGTGACCCAGAACCGCATCTACGTGGCGGGGATGGATTGGGAGACCGATGTCTCGAATATTCAGATAGTCGATATCAGCGATCCCAGCGGTGTCATGGAGATCGGCGCCGGCTTCAGCCTGGCGGGCCGCGTGGAGAGCCGCTGGCAGATGAGTGAATACAACGGTGTCTTCAGAACCATCTCCCAGCGCGGCTGGAACTCCCAACCCCCTGTGGTTCAGACCTTCGCCGTGGCCCAGAGCAATGTTCTGCTCCCCCTGGGGAACCTGACCATGACCCTCCCCCAGCCGGAAGATCTGCGCTCCGTCCGGTTCGATGGCGACCGCGCCTATGCGGTAACCTTCCAGCAGGTGGATCCCCTCTTTGTCATTGACCTCGCCGATCCGGCAAACCCACGGCAGCGTGGGGAGCTGGA
>JAHJLU010000403.1 GCA_018821745.1 Myxococcota bacterium
AGCTCTACGATGAATTCGGTGACATGGCGACCAAACCCGGCTTTGACGCCCAGACGGCCAGACAATACGCAAACCAGCGTCAGCAGGCGGGGAACTTCAATTGGAATTTCAAGCAGGGATCACGTTTCTCCGATCAGGATGATTTCTTCAGTTTCATTTTTGATGATCTCTTCAGCCAGGGACAGAGGGGCAGGAGACGGGCATCGCCCCATGCTTCCGTGGCAGGAAGTGATGTGGAACAGGAATATGAACTGGAGTTTCTGCAGGCCATTCGGGGCGATATGGTGGAGCTGCGTGTGCGGGATCGGGATGTCTGCAACGCCTGCCACGGGGCGGGCAATTATCCCGGGGGACAAATCTGCCATGACTGTATGGGGCAGGGATATCGGATCGAGGAGCGCCGCCTCAAGGTGCGAATCCCTCCCGGTGCTGCCAGCGGTCGGAAAATTCGAATAAAAGGCCATGGCAAAGCCTCTCCCTATGGTGGCCCGCCAGGGGATCTCATCCTCACCCTCAGGGTAAAGCCCCACGAAAATTACCGGCAGGAGGGGATGGATGTGCACCTTGATCTTCCCATCACCGTAGCCCATGCCCTCCTGGGGACAAAAGTAAAATGCACAACTCCAATGGGAAAAAACATAATCATCACCATACCAAAGAGTTCACAGGGGGGCACCTTGCTGCGGGTGAGAGGACACGGGGTACAGGAGAGTTCTGGTAATAATGGCGACTTTATTATACACCTCCGGGTACAGCTGCCAGCCGAGGCCACCCGCGCAATGGAAAAAGCAGCCCACACTCTTTCCAAGGGAGTTTCTGTGGAACTTCCCGTAGGGATAGAGTTCGTCGAGGAGTAAGGCCCGAAACTCCCCGATTTATACCTGGAGAGCCACCATGAGAAGAAAAGCCTTTGTTATCATCATTTCCTTCATCAGTGTCGCCTTCGCCTGCGGGAAAAAATCCCCTCAAAACGATTCCCCAAAAACCCCGGCGCCCGGTGCCAAAGCAGGCTCCGCCCCCCAAAAAACAATCAGAATTCTGGGATACTCATGGATAGGCGCAGACTATCGGGGAGTCCCCCTTCCCCTGGGAAAATCCGTGGCAGCGTTCAAAGATGCCCCTTTCTCCGCACACTTCAACAAGGACGACAGGCTGGTCCGACTCGAGTCGAGGGATCTGGAGGGGGCCGTACACCAGATCTGGCTGCTCACCTACACGACGGGCGGAAAACTGGCTGAGATCCGCCACCGAATCTACCCCGAATCTACAGAGGCACGTGTTGTCTTCACCCAAAAGAGGGACAGGGAATGTGCACGGTATTATTCCGCCCAGGGGCTCGAATTGAGCCATCGATGTTTTCGTCGCCCGAAAAAAAGGGAAGTCATGGAGGAGAACCTCTCCCGCGGCGGTCTGCTGGAGTTCTCACGCCGCATCACAATCGATGAAAAATCAAGACCTGTCTCCATCGCAAACTTTACTCGCCACGGCGAATATACGGGAAGAGAGACTTTCACGACAAAGATACAGGGAAATCTGCTCCACAACATCTACCGAAAGACCCAACCCCTGGGCGCCATTTCCCATCACAGCGAGACCGTCCTTGACGAAAAGGGGAGACAGGTCGCCTTCAAAGAATTTTACGCCGACGGATCGCCCAAGGCCTCCACTTCCTATAAATGGAATGGTCGGTACAAGGCCACGGGGACCGCGATGACGATTGAAGGCGTCACCATGACTCTGGAGTTGACCACCGATAAATATCGGCATCGCCTCCTGGAGAAAAAGTTTATGGGGGGACAGCTCAAGGAAGAGGAGCGCTCCGAATATGACCCTGTGGGACGCCTGATCAGTCGGTCCAAGCGTGACCATACGGGAAAAATCCTGCATAAAGAGTCCATCATCTACAATGGCCGGGGGCTCGTGAGTGAGAAACGGCTCTATCGCGGGAACATCCACCAGCTCACCTGTTATGACAGTGCGACCCGTGCAACGGTCACCTCCCCTCTCCCTGCCCGTGAGCGTGCCACCATCACCTATGATGCCCTGGGCCGGGTCATCGAACTGAAGCGGTTCTACCTGGACCAGGAGCTGGACCAGGAGACCATTACCTACACACCCAAGGGAAACATCGCCGAACGCGCCGTCTGGTTCCCAAAGACAAAGACGAGGGAAAAGACCGTGTTCTCCTATGATCCCCAGGGCAGACTGCTCCGTCGTGCCTTTTTCCAGAATGATCAGGCGGGCGAGATCATTGAGTACACCTATAACCCCAAGGGCCTCCCCATCAAGCGTGTCATCCTCAAGGGCGACGGAAAGAGTCCCACTGTCAAGGAGCTCCCCGATGGTTCTATCGTGAACTTCACCTACGACAAGCGCGGACGTGTTGTTGACGAAGCATGGTTCCACGCTGACGGTACTCCGGCCCTCACCACAAAGAGCGAGGGGTGCGTCGCCTGTCGCACCGACAAGAAAAAAGCAGTCGCTCACATCACCTGGAGCTACACCCCAAACAACCTCCTGAAGGAGTTGTCCGAGTACGGACTCAAGAAGGATCTGCTCTACCAGGAGCGGTACACCTATTCGCCCAAAGGTCGGGTTGTGAGCCTGGTCAAGAGTTGGCCACGTGAAAAAAAGAGTCAGGAACTGACCACCACTTACTCCCCCAAGGGCTCCATCGCCTCCACAACCATGCGAGTCGTGGAAAAGGGCGCGGAGGTGTTTAAGGAAGAGCGCCTCTTTGACGGACCTCTCCTGCTGGACGTTGCGACCTATAAAAAGTCAAAGCTGGTCCGGAGGGTCACCCGCAAATTTGCCCATGGTCTGCTTGCCCGGCGTACGGTTACAAAAGACAACAAAACGGTCATCGTGACGCTCACACGAAACCCGGCGGGGCTGGTGATCGAGGAGAAGGCTGTTGACGACAAAGGGAAGCCGGCCCTCGCCAAGGACTACTGGAATAACCGCTATACCGCGTCCCTGGCGCAATACTCAGATAACGGACTGCTCCAGAAACTGATATATACAGACGAGCTGGGAAAAACCAGGACTGAGTCCCGCTTCATCTACGATAAAGAAAGCCGTCAGACCCAAAGAAATGTGCTGAAAAACGGCAGCCCCGCCTTGGAAATCCGTGAATTTTTCAAGGACCCCAAGCTCGCCGCCTACGGAATTTTTTCTTCCCAGATGCGGACAGCGTTTTCGGGGAAGGAGCGACGCATCTCCTCCTATGAGATCTCCGTGGACACCACCAATATCGAAAACTCCTCCGCCCAGGTCCGTCTCCAGGGGAAGGCACCAATTCC
>JAHJLU010000404.1 GCA_018821745.1 Myxococcota bacterium
ATCTCGATGCGGTCGCCTTCGTGGATGGGGTGGTCATTGGAGACGGCAATCTCGCCGTTGAGTTCCAGCACGACAGCCTTCCCCTGGGCGCGATAGGGCGCCAGCAGGTCACCGCTGGTGGTCGGAACTTCAAGTGTGCACTGCTCGCCGTTTATCGTAATTTGCATGGTTGGCTCCATGGAGCTCGTTTGGTGATGGTGTGAGCCGAGGGAGGCCCGTAATTCAAAAGGAGGGGCAACCGTTGAGGGTCAGTTCACTTTATAGAGTTCGAGGGTCTCGCTGCCAACGGTCCAGAATTTGGAGAGCCGCATTACGGCGATGTAGGCCCCCCCCTTTTTCCAGGTGACAAGCCCTGATGGAGCGGCAATGCGTCCCATGTCAGCAGATGCTGCGGTCTTGGGGTTCACCGAGAAGAAATGAATGAAGCGCTTCTCGGACTTCATGCTCTTGAGCGTGATGGGGTTCTGGGGATCGATCATCATGGAGTACCACAGGGAACCGTCGGATTCCAGGTTGCGCTTCTGCTGCAGGGTGGCGAACTCGAAACGACCCAGCTCATAGGAATACTTGACCTTGGTGAAGTTGTGGGGGCCTGCAGAAATATTGAAGGTACCGCTGATGCCGTCTACCGTGGGGGTGCCACTCAGGCGAAGAAAGTTTTCCATGCCGGGGTGGCGGTAAAAAAGATAGGCGGTCTTGTCCCACAGGGAGTTGTTGGAGATGGGAGTGCCCGGCTCCAGTTTTTTGGTTTCCATGATGTATTTCCCCGTCATGTCGGGAGTTTTGGAGTCGGTCTTCTTGTCGTATTTGCCGATGATTTTTCCAAAGGCAAAGGAATAATCGGGAGCGAAATAGGCCACATCAAAGCTTGCCTTGTTGATGACAACCCGACCACGCATGTCACCGCGGAGGACCATGGACTTGGTGGGTTTCCCCAGCTTTTCCGGGGCGAAGTGCTGAACAGTGTGAACGGAGACGCCGTTCCCGTTGAAGCGCTTGTAGGTAATGATAACCCCGCCCTTAACCAGAAGATCGGTGACGCCTTTGATTGTCCCCAGTTTCTTTCCCGTGAAATCAAAGAAATAGTAGTCGTCGTACTTCCCATCCTCAACGGTGACGGCCACCATGGCCTTGCCCTGGACAAAGAAGATCTCCTTGGGCTCATTGGTGGTTTTTGTGAGATCGAAACTGGATTCGGTCCCCTTTGAGAGATCGCGGATGCGCAGGGTGGCCTTGCCACGGGACTCTACCGTGAGGTAGGCCAGATGGGAACCGGTGCTCGAGATGGCAAAGCGATCATCGATGTAGCCCTTGGAGAATGCGATCTGCCCGGCGGATTTGAGGAGCGGGGATTCGGTCCGGGCCGCAGCTGCGGCGGGGATCATGGATGCCAATAAAATGATGAACAGGGTTGATAATTTCATGGTTCGCCTCAACTTGGGGGGAAACCCCCGAAAACATTCGGATATGATTTCAGTTGGGAACGTATAGCAAATCCATTCAAATTACAAGGATATGACGCCAAAAAAGGTTTTTTTTGACAGGATACACGGTAGTATATAGTATGTAGGTGTAGGAGGATCGCCGACATGGTACCCATACTCGCACTTATCATCACACTATCCTTTCCCCTGGCTTCCCAGGCGCTCCCACGGGGTGATCATCACTCACGCACGCTGCGCGGGAAGGGAAAAACGCTACAGATCAAGCGGCGCCAAAAGCCCGGGAGACGCATTGCCCGCCGGCACCAAAGAACCCGACTGGCCGGCCGTGTTCACCGCCGGGTCGGAAAGAAGGCCATAACGAATCCACGGGCAGCGAGATCCCGGTTGAAAGCCAGGCGGCACCGCAAAACAGCCCGCGCTGCTGCACACCACAGAGCCAGGCGGTCCACAAAGCGTGGAACGGCAAATATTGCCCCACCTCGCAAAGTGGCTTCTGTGAAAAGCCGGCGTCGAGGACGCGCTGCAGCCCGCGCTTCGGTGAAGAGACGAAACCGCCACATCGCCGGGACTTACAGTAATAAGGGTAAATCCATAAAACTCATGGCCCGCAGGAGCTACACGCGGGCCTCGCTGGGGACTGTCAAGCTCGATAAACGAAAGGTCAAGGCGCACAAGAGGAGTCCCAGGGTAAATCCATTCCCCCCCATGCCAGTGTACCGGATTCACACCAGGGAGACCGCATTCATCCGGTTGTACGATTCCCGGGGGAACATCAGGAAGTCGGCCCTCAAGCAATTCAACCACCTTGTGCGCTGTTACCGCAAGAGCATCACTATCCCCATCAAATATAACCTCCTCGTCGAGATGTATCAGGCGTGGATCCACTTCGGCCAACCGCAGGTCACGGTTTTTTCCGGGTGTCGGCGCCCTCCCCAGGCGTCAAAGACTTCCCGTCATGTGACAGGGGCCGCTGTGGATTTCAGTTTCGACGGGATCTCCAGGAGGAGCCTCGCCAGCTATTTTTTAAACCGGACCCCCTTCCTCTCGAGCTACCAGCTGGGCATCGGGTATTACCCCCGCAGCTATCACATCCATCTTGATGTCCGTGAGAAGCATGCCTTCTGGGTACAACTGGTGGACGAGGATGGCGCCGGTTTCTATGCCAGCAATCCATACAGGGCCTTCGCCCGCAAACGCACAGCCCGTCGGGCTTCAAGGTAAACTATGAAGAAACTCCACTTTATTGCGGTTGCTGGAACGGGAATGGGCAGCGCGGCCGGTGTGTTCAGCCAGGCCGGCTACGAGGTTCGAGGATCCGATGAGGCGGTGTATCCCCCCATGTCCGATGTGCTCAGGGAGCTTGGTATCGCTACCATGACCCCTTTCTCCGCGGAGAACCTCGCGTGGAGGCCGGATCTGGCGGTCGTGGGCAACATCTGCCGGTACAATCACACCGAGGTGCTGGCGGCACAGGAGCGTGGTGTTCCCCTGACCTCTTTTCCCGCGCTGCTGGGTCAGGAGATACTGGCCCACCGGACAGCTCTGGTTGTCGCGGGGACCCACGGCAAGACGACCACCTCCACCATGCTCGCCTGGCTTCTCAGGGAGGCGGGCCTGGAGCCTGGATGGCTCATTGGCGGGGTCCCCAGGGATCTGCCCTCGGGATTTCATCTTGGGAGGGGCGGAGGTCCCTTTGTACTGGAGGGCGATGAATACGACACGGCCTTCTTCGACAAGAACCCCAAATTCGTGCGGTATCGTCCCAAAGCGGCGATTGTCACGGGTGTGGAGTTTGATCACGCCGACATCTACGACTCCCTCGAGACGGTCATTGAACAGTTCCATCGGCTCGCCTCGCTGGTCCCGCCCTCGGGTCTTCTGTTACTCTGTGCCGACAACACGGTGTGCCGGAAAATTGCGGCAGCCAGAGGCAATGGCCTCTTGTACGGGCTTGAGGGGGATCCGGACTGCGACTACCAGGCGATTAATATTACATCGCTGGATGAGGGCGGGTTCTCCTTCGGGCTTGCGTTCCACGGGAAATCAATCGGTGAATTCACCATGGGCCTGACGGGGAGCCACAATCTGAGGAACATGACGGGAGCGTTGGCTCTGGCCCATTCGCTGGGAGCGTCCGTGGAATCACTCCAAAAAAGCGTCGCCAGTTTTCGCGGCGTGAAGCGGAGACAGGAGGTCCTGGGGGAGGTGGGGGGCATCACGGTGATGGATGACTTCGGTCATCATCCCACGGCGGTGGCGCTCACGCTGGAAGGGATGCAGCGAAAATACCAGCGCATCGTCGCAGTTTTTGAGCCCCGGAGCGCTACCTCCCGGCGCAAAGTGTTTCAGGATGCCTATGTAGAGGCCTTTTCCCGTGCCTCGGTGGTTGTCGTGGGCAAACCCTATGACCAGTCACATCTCGACCCTGATGATCGATTCAGTTCCGAGCTGCTCGTGGAAGGACTGCGTAGAGAGGGAGTTGATGCATTCCTTGGTGACTCCACGGAAGCGCTCCTGGAAATATTGATATCCCAAGCGAAATCGGGAGATCTGGTTATTTTCTTCTCGTCGGGATCCTTTGGGGGGCTCCACCGCGCGCTGCTGAACTCCTTGGCAAACGCCACAAAAGCGCTATAAGGTCTCAGGAAAGGGGGTTTTATGGATAAACCCAATTTGAGTGATCTTGAGTGTGCCCGGGAGGCCGCCCGCATAGGTGCCGCCATCCTGCAGGCGGGATGGAAATCCCAAAAAGTGAACATCTCCCACAAGGGGACCATTGACCTGGTGACCGAGTATGATCCCGCCAGCGAGGCTGCTATCGTGGCTTTTCTTTCCCGGGAACGCCCCAACGACGGTATCCTGGCCGAGGAGGGTACCAGTCAGGGCCAGACCCACCGGCTGTGGTGCATAGACCCGCTGGACGGCACCAC
>JAHJLU010000405.1 GCA_018821745.1 Myxococcota bacterium
GGCTTTTGCGACAAGCGCCGAATCCTTGAGCAATAGCAGTTTGCGCCTCTTGAAGGCCAAAACCAGAAGGAACGCTGCTAGCAAGAAATGCGCCAAAGGTTGGCGGCTTCACAAAAAGTCATATTGTGTTCGCAAGACGTGCCCCCAGGGGATGTTTCGAGCCAAAAAAAGCGGTCGCTGCCTCTGCTCCCGGGGTTATCGATGGGAGACCCGCAAACGCAAATACTGTGTCCCTGTCACCTGCCGTCCCGGACAGTTCAGGGCATCGGATCAGCGCTGCTACTGCCCCGCAGGGACCAGCCTCCGGAAAACACAGGGAGGGGCACGGTGTACACCCAATGCGTGCCCACAGGGACAGCACCTCTCTTCGAAAACTGGGACATGCGCCTGCCCAGTCGGTTACCGCAAGAAAATTATCAAGGGGCGACACTTTACCTGTGTGCCAATGAAACAATGTCCACGGGGCAGTATTTATCACCCCAGGACCCAGACATGCACCTTTGCGCGCTGCCCAAAGGGGATGGTCCGCGCCGGTGACCGGGATTACTGTGTACACCTCCGCTGCCCCGCTCACCTTCGGCGCAATAAAACCACCAAACGGTGTGAACCCATCGGTTGCCCCGCGGGCCAGCGTCTGGCCAAATCACGACTGTATTGCGTCAAGACCCGCTGTCCCCAGGGACAGAGCCACTCACCTGAGACAGACCGCTGCCAGTATCCACCATGCCCGAGAGGGCAAATCCGCCCAGTGGGGCGCGCCTACTGTGTCCCCATAAAATGCCCGGCCGGTGCAGTCCGGGGGCGGGACAAACAGTGCCGCTGCCCCAAGGGACGCTACCTTCCCCCCGGCAAAGACTATTGTGTGCCCAGGGATTGCGGCACAACCGCCTACAGAGCCTCGGATCTCAAGTGCTACCCCTGTCCCCGCGGGATGTTCCGCCCTGAGGGATTGATTCGCTGCGTCCCACGGGTTTGTCCCCAGGGTTCGGTCAGAGACAAGCGCACCCGCTCGTGCCAGTGCCCCGCGGGCAAGAGACTTGCATCCAACGGCAAAGCCTGCGTGCCGACAAGCTGCCAGGAGGGCCAGGACAGGCACCCCGGAACAGACCAGTGCCGCTGTCGCCCGGGATATATGTCGGTGAAGGGAAAACCCTACTGCGTTCCCAGGGATTGCAGTGAGTCAGCCTATCGCGGCGCCGACAGCCGCTGCAAACCTTGCCCTGAGGGAAAATATCGCCCCGGCGGAGCCAAGGGCTGCTACTGGAAACCATGCCCAAAGGGAAAACGGCGGGGCAGCGACGGCAAGTGCCACGGCCGCAAGCGATGTGATGAACACGAGCGCCCCTCAGCTGACCGGACACGGTGTGTCCCCCGGAGTTGTCCCGTGGGCACCCGCAGAGACCCGGTCACGGAAGAGTGCCTTGCCATAAAACGAGCCCGAAAAGTGCGCTGCCACACCGCTTACCATGAAGGCGCAGGGGGCACGTGCGTCCCCGATGAATGTCCCAGGGGATACTACAGAAACAGTCGCGGTGTGTGCCATCCACGAAAATGCCCCGCAGGATTTTCCCCCAAGGGCACTTCCTGTGTACCAATGTCCTGCCCTAAAGGCACCAGGCACGCAGGGAACCAGTGTCTCCCTGTCAAACATCGTTGCCCCGCGGGAACTTTTCTCAACCCTTCAGGTGTGTGTGTTCCCGCCCCCTGTCCCGGTTCAAAGGCGCGCCCCTCAGACCGCCTGGACCTCTGCCTCCCCATCTCACCCCGCTGGCGAAAAAAGTGCGCAAAGGGAATGCTCCGGAACAGGAAAGGCACCTGTGTCAAGCAGCGAAGAATCAAATGTCCGAGAGGCTCCACACGCATAGGAAACCGTTGTTTCTACGGGATCTGACCTGCATTGATGTCCCCCTGACAAATATAATTAAAATACAGCAGCTCAGTGCACTCTCAATCAGAGCATGAGTGGGCATGGATCCCCCGAAATCTCAGGAGAGTGACCGTTTTTCTTCATGGCGGCCTCAAGGAGCACCATCTGTGGCCATGGCACCATCGTGCTCTTCAGGGAGGCATGGCGGAGCGACTTGCATGAAAAGAGTGCCGCAAGATCTGTTACTTTAGTATAATCAAAAGAAATCTTTTCAAGCGCAGGGTGATGGGCAAGGGGTCGCAGAGAGCTAACACCCGTTCTAGCCACCGAAAGAACCCTCAGTTTCCTCAGGCCCTTCAGTGACTGAAGCCCCTGTATTTTCACCTCATCCATGTAAACTTCCCTCAGGGAAACCAAAGCCTGAAGCGGCTTCAATGATGTGATTTTTGTGCCTGAAAAGGAGAGTTTCTCGAGGCGTCCGCACCGCTCAATTCCCCTGAGATCCTTCACCCTGGAAGAGGAGATATTTAGATGTGAAAGCAGGGGCAACTTCTCAATGCCTTTGAGCGATTCAACCGCGGAGGAAGCAAGGATGAGTGTCTCGAGCCCCCGGGGTAACCCGGATAACTCCTTCAGGCCGATGTTCTGTGACAGATTCAATTCTTTCAAGTTACGCAGATTTGTTATCTCTTTGGGGATGGCAAAATTGCCGCCGTTGATGGTGAGGTGCGTCAACAGGGGGAGTGACTTGAGAAAATCCAGATTTTTCAGTCCCTTCCCGGAGACCACCAGGCGCCTGAGTCCCCGAAACAACGCCACATCATTCATCACCTTGAGGCAGCCCTGTGCGATCTCGAGCGTCTCAAGGTTTTTCTGCCTCCCAAGCCATCCGAGGCCCGTCACCATAACCTTGCTGATCTTCAACGCTCTGAGCCGCCTGAGCTGCGGGACAATATCGTTCTCATCCAGTGTCATCGACGACAATTCAAGCTCCTCCAGCGCCGGAATGGCTGCAAGCCCCTTCAGGCTATATGACGGGGGCGCTTTTAAATCAGTTTTTCCACTGACCGCTGTTTTCAAAGGAGGTGCTCCCGTGAGGACAAGCTTCTTCAGGCTCTTTTGCATTCTCAACGGCGCGAGATCAAGAGGAGCAGTGGTAAGGTGAAGGATTGTGACGCCCTTTAAAAGCCCCAGCGAGATAAGGTCCTCCTGTGTGCTGCAGGTGGCCGCCACATAAAACCCGCTCTCTTTTTTCAGGCGCGCAATGCCCTGTGCAATGGATGGAGTCACTCTGGTGACTTTACAATATTTGCTCGTACACAGATAGCTCGGAACCTGACGCAGCTGTCTCAGGGGAAGGGCTGCCAGTGCCTCTCTGCTCTCCTTGCCAGGCCCCATGAGCAGTTTCCCGGTGGCCAGGGCGCGAGAAGCAGGCAGCCTGCCGTGAAGTGCCCGGTAAAAGGCCCCCCGTTTATACAGCCGCCTGGCACAGGCTGTGGCCGTCAGACCAGTCTCTCCCTTGCAATACGCATACCGCAGCGCACTGGCCTCTCCGTCAAGCCAGCCGGGACCATAGGCCAGCCAGGAGAAAACCTTTTTTTGGGTATTGTGTAAAAAGAAGAGCTCCCCGGTGACAAGGCCCGTTGCACTCCGAAGGAGGTACCCCCGAGATTGCTTCATCACTTGTAGATCCTGCTTATGCAGTTTAGCAGCAGATCGCTCCTGCTCTTTCCCCTTGCCAAAGAGGGAACACTGCGCCTTCATTGTTTTCAATGAGAGCAGACATCTCCTCTTTCCCCACAGATATGAAACATTGTCACCCATGACCCGCACCCCGCCGGCCACGCCCCATTCCCGTCTCACCACCCGACGGGCGCGCAGGTCAAGGATCTCCATACTCCCCCTCCCCGCAGTGACCAAATATTTCTCATCGGGAGAGAAGCCCACGGTCTCGTATTGGATCTCATGGCCCCATTGTGAATAATCATCAATGGAGATGAGCACCGGGGGAAGATAGGGCGTGTTGGTGCTGATGGACACCCACTGCTCACGGGGAGAGAAATGTGCCAGCCGAGGTCCACTTTGAAAATTGATGGAGATGTTGGGTTTATGTGTGTATCGGGCGAGAACTGCTCCCCGTTGAATGTCCACAAGGTTACAGTGCTTGGTACCAAAAACCACGGCATACCTGCCCGAGGGAGAGAGACTGGTCGCGGCGCAGTCACTCACCTGAATGCTCTTCAAGGGCTCCCCCGTCTCCCCGCTATAGAGCGCAAGCACCTTCTTCCCGGCACAGAGGGTGAGCCGGTGTTCATCTTTAGACCACCCGGCCGAGGAGAGCACACTTTTCTGGGACCCGCTCAATTTCACAAACCCTGCCCGGGGTAGCCAGAGCCTGACAGAGGAACGTTTACCACGGCGCACAAGAAAATACTTATGTGATGGAGATGCGACCACTCCGCTTCCCGGCGAAAGCAGCTCGTCGGCCTGTCCATGTCCTGAAACTCTGACGGGTTTCATGTTTTTCCCGGGGCGCTTCAATAAAAGAACATGGTTGGATTGGAAAACAAGAAGTCTCTTGCGAGTCGCGTCGAAAGCACTGGAAGGCAGAGCGGCAACGTCCAGATCAGCCTTTAAGTCCAGCCTTCTGGTGCCCTCCTTATTCGGGCTGAAAACAACCGTCTCCTGTTCCCCGTCTCCTTTCGCTCCGCTAACCAGGAACTCGTCACAGCCCCTGGACGCGGAAAACTCCATCACCTGCATAAAATAACCAAACTGAAACTCTCTGAGCTTTCCGGAGTAGATGGAGGTGGCGAGGATCTTCTTTTTGATCCCCTTTTCCTCTTCTTTATCCGCCCCGTAGTCATCCCGTTCCTTGTATGACCCATCATGATCACCCCCCTCGGAGTCGGCAATTTCGCCTTCTCCCATCCGATCCATTTTCTCTTTTCCGGACTCCTCGTCGGCAATGTCCTTATCCATGGCCTCGAGATCTTCTACCATCCTGACTACCTCGCCGGAAGCGGGACAAAACCGGATCAGGGAAGGATTGACAAGGTCGCTGAATTGGAACCGGCGACTTTCCTTGCCTGACTTCACGTCATACACAACCGCCCCTTGGGACGAGAGCCCCACCAGAAGGTCTCCCTTTTTATCGAAGAATAGAGCATCGAAGGCCTCATCAAGATATGGCTGAATTTTCTGGATCCTCTCCCCCTTCTCCAAAATAGTGATGGAATATCGATCTGTTTTCCCCACTGAGTCCATGGAGAGGAACGCAATACGCTGTTTTGGTGCTGAGTAGGCGAAATAGTTCCATACATCCTTGGCGGGTGTCTCCCCAAGCCGTTTCCCCTGAAAAGTGTATGTTCTGATAAAGCCATCCATATCCAGCGCGATAACCCTCCTGCGGGGCAGGTCCAGGCTGGCCGACAGCACCTCGAACAGGTTCAAAATTGGCCTTTGGGTTTTGAGATCCCAGAGGATGAGCATCTGCTCCCTATCGATGGTTAGCGCAAAGGCCCCGTCTGAAGAAATGAATCCTTTTTCTATTTCCTCCTCATGCCCGAATTCTGTGGTGATTCGCCGTGCCCCCGGGGCTCCATTTCCCCGCTTCGTATTATGAACCTTGGAGTTTGCCGTGGCAACCGGTGGCACATCGCCGGTGTGTCCCTTTTTCGGCGCCTTCGAGTCCCGCCCTGAGAGGCAGGAGACCAAACAAAAGGCCAATGACAGAAAAAATAAGCGAAATAAATCTACTCGCATAACTCACCTCTTCCGATGCGCACTCTTGGGAACAAATCATA
>JAHJLU010000406.1 GCA_018821745.1 Myxococcota bacterium
CAGACGTTCTTTCAATTGTCAAAAGAGCTCAACAAGGGACAAAAGACCCGTGAATTCTCCATGGAGAGCTTTCATGTGCTTATCCCCGCTTTTCTCATGAGCGAAATCAAGGAGGCTTTCATCATCGGGTTTTTGCTCTTTTTGCCCTTCCTCATCCTTGATCTGCTCGCCGCAAATATTCTCATGGCGCTGGGGATGCACATGCTGTCACCCACGACAGTGTCACTCCCCTTCAAGTTGTTGCTTTTTGTCTCTGTCGATGGATTTTCCCTTGTCGCCCATGCGCTCATTAAATCATATACGGTGACCTGATGCAGGCTGAACTATATCTTTATTACACCCAAAAAGCACTCCTGCTGCTGATCCTCTTCAGCGCCATTCCCGTACTCTCCTCCCTGCTCACGGGGTTTTTTGTCTCCCTGTTCCAGAGCGTAACCCAGATACAGGAGTCCACCCTCTCTTTTGTCCCCAAGTTTCTTGCGGTATCGCTCTCCCTTGTCCTCACAACCCCCTTCATCGCCAGAGAACTGGTGTCGTTCTACGAACTGCTGATTAAGCATGTGGCTTCAATGGCTTGAGCAGATCGCCCCCGCAGGCCTTGATGCTGATTTCTCGCTGCTGGTGTTCGCGAGGATTGCCCCCCTCGGAGCGCTCCCCTTTTTTGCCCCCCGGGGCAATCTCATGGTCAGGACCGCGATTGTTCTCGCCCTGACCCTCTTTTTCTCAACCTCGCTTCCCACCCAGGCACAAAACACGCTGTTCTGGCCGTCGGTCGTCAGCGAGGCGCTGCTGGGCATGGTATTATGGGGACTGGTGGCAATTCTGTTTTCTGTCTTTTCTGCGGCGGGAAGTTATGCGGGACGTTTTCGTGGAGGAGATGATCCCCAGTCCTCCTTTGATGATCAGTCAAGCATGGGGGCTCTCTTCAATCTCCTGGCCATCGTCATGTTTTTTGCCTCCGGAGCACACCTCCTCTTCATTCGTGGGCTGGGGAGTCTCTTCACCCTCCTGCCACCGGGTTCGCTGATTCATTCAACGCTCCATCCGGGAATGGTCCTCTACCCGCTCATTCATGCTGTCACGGTGCTGTTTACCTCCATTTTTCTCATGACGCTGCCTCTGATCGCGACCATGTTGATGACAGACATTGCTGTCGGCGTTTTGTCACGATTCTATCCGTCAATGAACGCATATTTCCTCGTGATGCCCTTCAAGGCGTTCCTGTTTTCCGTGGTTCTGCTCTTGTTTGTCCCCGTCATCCCAATTTTTTTCTCCCATATTTTCCAACTGATAATGCGCTTTGTCACAACTTTGCAATTGTAATTGACAATGGTGAGTCCTCTGATATAAGAATTGTCATCATATTGTCACGAAGCTGTTATTTTCGTGACACTCCAGAGACACAGAGGCCTCCATGACCCTTCCCCAATTTCGTATCGGCATAGATATCGGTGCTTCCAATGTTAAGCTGTCCGCCCTTCAGGACGAGAAAATTCTTCTCTCCACCAGCAGGGAATTGAACGGACCCACTCGATCGGCTGTCGAATCTCTGCTGGAAGAGGCCATGGAGAAGATCCCCGTGGGGCAGGAATGGCGCCTTGGCGTAACCGGCGTCGGACGGGAAATTTTTTGCGAAGAGAATCCTGCACTCTTCATTAATGAGGTCATGTCCGCCGCATCAGCAGCGGCAGCCTATGCACCCAGGGCCCGAACGGTCATCGACATGGGCGGTGAGTTTACGAAATGGATCCAGCTCGATAAAGAGGGGACGGTCTCGGACTTTGCCACCAATGGTCTGTGTGCCGCGGGAGCCGGTGCTTTTTTGGAGCAGCAGGCAGGCCGACTGCAGCTTAATCCCCAGACACTGGGGGATATGGCATCCAAGGCCGAGAAGGGCTCTTCCATCGCTGGGCGTTGCAGCGTTTTCGCCAAATCCGACATGATACACCTCCAGCAAAAGGGCACACCTGTGGATGAAATCGCCTATGGTCTCTGCCTGGCGCTCATTCGTACCTTCTCCGCAACGGTCCTCCAGGGCAGGAAGCTGCTCACTCCTGTGGTACTGGTTGGTGGAGGTGCCAGGAACAAGGGTCTGGTTCGGGCCATCCGGGAGATTTTCGCTCTTGGTGATGATGATATTATCCTGATGAAAGACCCCCTCACTGCCGGTTCTCTGGGGGCAGCCATGCTGGCCGAGCTGCAGGTGGGAACCCTGAGCGCAGTAAAGACACTGCTCAAGCCCGTTGAGATGATTGAAGCGAGCCGCAATACCATAGCCCTTTCTCCTCTGGGCCCTTATCGTGACAGGGAGGCTGCACAGATTGAGCAGCCCCAGCTCGCTACCCAGGCTCACAAGGCATGGCTTGGCCTTGATGTGGGGTCGGTCTCCACCAATCTTGTCCTCCTTGACGAAGATTTCCAGGTAATCCACGGGATTTATCTCCCCACCAAGGGACGTCCGGTGGAGGTCATCCGTACGGGGCTTGACGAGCTGGCTGAGAAGTTTGGCACGGATCTCGAAATCCTGGGTTGTGGTGCCACAGGCAGTGGCCGACATCTCGCCGCGGCGCTTGTGGGTGCCGATGTCGTAAAAAACGAGATAACCGCCCAGATGGTTTCTTCCGTTCATTATTTCCCCATGGCCGAGACTATTTTCGAGATCGGTGGACAGGACAGCAAGTACATTTCTGTCAAAAAGGGGAGCTTCGCGGATTTCGAAATGAATAAAATCTGTGCGGCGGGAACAGGATCCTTCCTTGAGGAGCAGGCGACTCGACTGGGAATCAATATTATCGGAGAATTTGGTGATCTGGCGTCCCGGGGGACTGATCCCTCCGATCTGGGTAATCAGTGCACCGTATTTATGGATACGGAACTGGTGGCCGAGCGCAGAAGGGGCACAAGTCTCGAGAACCTCTGTGCGGGGCTCTCCTACTCCGTGGTCCGAAACTATCTCGAGAAGGTCGTCGCCCATCGTCCCGTGGGGCAACACATCGTCTTCCAGGGAGGTACGGCAAGTAACCAGGCAGTAGTCGCTGCCTTTGAGAAGCAGCTGGGACGGCCGATCCATGTGCATCCGTATAATCGCATCAGTGGTGCCATAGGGATGGCGTTGATTGCGGCAAAAGCGACAGTTGGCCAGAGCCGATTCCGCGGTTTTCATACGGACAAAGAGGTGACGGTCCTGACGTTTGAGTGTAAATCTTGCGCCAACCGTTGCCAGGTGAGCCGGCTCCAGATCGGTGCGGAACGTGCGTGGTTCGGGGATGCCTGTGATAAATATGCTTCGAAGAGCGCAAACCTGGTGCAGGATAATTCTCATGACATCGACGTCGTGAGAGAGGCCCTGCTTTCAAGCCACCTGCCGCCGGTTGACAGCAATGGCAAGCGGGAACGCATCGGAGTCGTGACCGGATCCCTCTCCAAGGAGTTCCTGCCTCTCTGGGCACATTTGCTTCACGGGCTTGGATTTGAACCGGTCTACCCGGATCGGGAGGGCAAGGATATTCTGCAGCGTGGCGTCCGGTCCGTCCCCTCAGAAGTCTGTATGCCGCTGAAAATTGTTGCGGGACAGGCAGACTACCTCCTGGAAAACATGGGCGTATCCAGAGTTTTTATCCCCTCGGTTACTGAGATCCCGTCAAAGAAAGCCTCCGCTGCTGAGATCAGGAATATCCCCAACAAAGACCTGGCTCACTCCTGCATCTTTGCGCAGCAGATTCCGTTTATGGTCCAGCGGGTGTACGGAAAAGATCGGGTGCTGGCCCCTTCCTTTGCGCTGGAACGCTATGCAGGCGGCTTCCATGAAGCCATTGCGTCCATCGCGGACGCGTTTCAGCTGTCCTTTGCCAGGGTCAAGGCCGCTTTTCTCCATGCCCTCGAGCGATACGAGGCCTTTGTCCAGGCGCGCAGGGACATTGGACTGTCCATGCTCAAGAGTCAGGTCGGGACAACGATTGTCCTCTTTGGCAAGCCCTACAACCTCTATGATGCGTATCTCAACATGGGCCTGATCCGCCATTTCTCAAAACTTGGTTATCAAGTGATTCCCATGGACTTTCTCCCGCTTGAGGATGTTGTCCTGGATGAGGGAAGCTCCAGACTTCCCTGGGGGTTCAACCGCGACTTTGTGAGAACCGCGAAGTTTATCAGCGAGCATGACCGACTGTTCCCGGTGATGGTCTCCAATTTCGGGTGTGGTCCCGATGCCTTTACGCAAAAACACCTTGAGCTGTTCTTTGGGGATACGCCCTTTTTGAGTCTCGAATTTGATGAGCAGCGTGGTGAGGCGGGGATGGTGACCCGCATTGAGGCCTTTATTGATGAAGTGGAGGAATACGAAAAGGGGACCCCAAAGAAACCTGTGGTACCTGAAAACACTGTTTTTCAGCGGACGACCCACCCCATCAGGCGTGTTTTCATTCCCTGGTTCGGCCCCCACTCCGTGGTCTATTCGGGGCTCTTTCGGTCTTTGAAAACAGTAGACGTCGTAAAAATCAGCCCGCCGGAGATGCGCTCAATTCGCCTTGGAGAGGAAGTCTCTTCCGGCAGAGAGTGCCACCCCTATACCATTCTGGCCGGGGATATTCTGGATCTCCATAATAAACATGAAATCCGCCCCGGAGATGCCATTTACATGATGAGTACCGTCAATCCCTGTCTCCTGGCACAGTACGGCGACGGGTATCGACTTATGCTGCGGAACATGGGTTCTCCACTGGAAATTTTGGACCTTCACGCCTCGGAGTTGTGGGACCTCTTCGGGTTTGGTCGGCTGAGCCTGATGATGGAAGGCCTGGCCGCCCTTGACGCGCTCACCACCATCCGCCACCGGTTCCGCCCTTACGAGTCACGGCCAGGGCTCGTGGACTCCATCATCGATGAGACCATAACTGACATTGAAGAGACCATTTCCCGCCAGCGTTCTCCTTTCAGAACTCTGCAGACTGGACTTGACCGTCTACGCCAGATCTCCTTCGGGAGCTATATCAGGCGTCCGGTAGTGGGCCTCACGGGGGATTTGTATACTCGCCTCGTGGACAGCGCCAACGGCTTTTTGATCAAGCGCCTGGAGGAGATGGGATGCGAAGTCTATCACTCTCCATATATGGCTGGATTGCTGGCGTTCTCCAACTATGCCGATGCCTATCGCTGGGCCGGGCGAGCGGAGATCAAGCCGGTTATGTGGGAAACCCTTGCCATGTGGGGGACGGAGACCATGATGAGGCAACTGAGGACGGTTCTGGGGACGGATTTCGGTCCTCTCTGTCTGGAGCCTGAGTATGACCATATGATGAAGGGGGTGACCCCCTACGTGAGTGAGGCCAGCAACTATCTGGTCACCTCTGCCATCGGGAAGTTTGTTGATTTCGCGAACCGCGGAGTCGACGGTGTGGTCAACGCCATCGGAATCAACTGCATGGTCGGAATAGCCACAGGCAGCGCCATGGAAAAGGTGAGACAGGATCATAACAATCTCCCGATGATCACATTGGCCTATGGCGGAGAAGAGGGCGTTGTCCAGCGGCTACGCCTGGAGACATTCGTCCATCAGGTGAAGGAGCACTGGTCTGCGAGGGGCAGAACCGTCAAGCCCATGGGGCTGCTGGCCGATACGTGATTCCCCGTTGATTGTAACCATATTCCATGAATTGTGGCGAACGCGGCGGGGTAAAACAGTAGAACTACTTGATCTCTCCGGACTCTTTGAGTCTCTTCTGCAGCTCGACTTTTCGGTTTTTCAGACGTTCAATGGATTTTTCAAGACGCTTGGCCTGGGCACTCTTGGCCGAGTCGTTCTTCAGCGTTTCGAGCCGTTGCTCCAATCGTAATATCCGCTCGTCCATTTTTTCATAGCGACGCTTGTCTCGCTTGAGGCGGCGGTCTTTTTTTATCTCATCATACTCTTCCTTGTTCTTGGCTTTCCCTTCGTCTTTCCCGGGGCCCGCCTTATTTGTCAGTCCGAAGGGCCTGTTCCCCGTTCCCGGCATATTGATGCTCTTGAACGCATTGAGTTTGGC
>JAHJLU010000407.1 GCA_018821745.1 Myxococcota bacterium
CTGACCTTCCTGCTCACGGTGATGATCAACTATCTCGATGACTACAGCCCCTCCTTCACCCAGGACAACAACTCCCGGCTGCGCATCCGCAACCTCACCAACCTGCTCAAGGACAAGGGAGTCACCAACCACAGGAACATCGCCCGCAAATTCGTCGACCTCAAGGCCGACACGCACCTCATGGAGTTCCTGAGCCACTACGATTCCGACAAGGTCTCCATCTACGTCAACTTCATGCATGATCTGCTGAGCATCAACAGGAGCGCCAGCTCTATCGCGATGGCAATCCAGAGCGTCAAGCGCATCGTTGTCGCGTTGCGCTCTTACAGCCACGTGAAGCAGGAGATCCCCGAGTGGACCAACATCCACGATGTTATCGAGACCTCGCTCATTATTCTCGCCAACAAACTGAAGCACCGGATCACGGTCATCAAGAATTACGGTGATATTCCGCCGGTGCGCGTCTACGGCGACGAGCTCAGTCAGGTGTGGACCAACATCATCATGAACGCCGCCCAGGCGATCGAGGGGGAAGGGACCATCACCATCAGCACCGAGATTCTCGAAGAGTGGCTCCTGGTCTCCATCAACGACACGGGGGCCGGTGTCCCAGAGCATATCCAGAAGAAGATCTTCGAGGCCTTCTTTACCACCAAGAAGAAGGGCGAGGGATCCGGGCTCGGGCTGGGGATCGTCTCCCGGATCGTCAATGATCGCCACAAAGGCCGCATAGAGCTCGACTCGACTCCCGGATCCACCACCTTCCGGATCTACCTGCCCCTCAACGTCGAGGTGGTGGAATCTCCGAAGGAAGAATCATGAATGGTGCGCTCCTCATAGGTATCTCCATCGTTGTCTTCATCGCCGGTTACAAGTTCTGGGGGGGCTACGTGTCCCGCACGCTGGGAGTGGACCCCAAGCGTGTAACCCCCGCCCACACCATGGAAGACGGGATCGACTACGTCCCCACAAAGCCGGCGGTCCTCCTGGGCCATCATTTCTCCTCCATCGCGGGCGCTGCGCCCATTATCGGCCCCATCGTCGCGGCCTCCTTCGGCTGGGTGGCCGTGGCCCTGTGGATTCTCATCGGTGGCGTCTTCATGGGCGCCGTGCATGATTTTGCCTCCATCATCATCTCCATCAGGCACCAGGGGCGTTCCGTGGGAGAGGTCATCGAGGCCCGCATCGGCAGACGTTCCAAGCTCCTCTTTCTCATCTTTGTGTTTGCGGCGCTGCTCCTCATCATGGCGGTTTTCACCAACGCCATCGCCAACCTCTTCCACGCCTTCCCCGAGGCGGGAACCGCCTCCATGCTCTTCATCGGCATCGCGGTAGTCTTCGGCCTGGCGGTCTACCGTTTCAAGACCAATTTCGTCCTCACCAGCGTCCTGGGCGTGGCGGCCCTTATGCTCTGCATCTGGCTGGGATACCTCATGCCCGTTCGACTCTCCGTCAACATCTGGAAGCTCATCCTGCTGGCATACGTGGTTGTCGCCTCCATCCTCCCTGTCTGGGTTCTACTGCAGCCTCGAGACTATCTCAACTCTTTCATCCTCTACGTCATGCTGCTGGGCCTGGTGGCGGGGATCATCTTCGTCAATCCCACCCTGAAGCTCCACGGGACCCCAACCTTCTCCACGTCACAGGGACCACTGATGCCCATTCTGTTCGTCACCGTGGCCTGTGGCGCGCTCTCGGGCTTTCATTCCCTGGTGGCCTCGGGGACGACCTCCAAACAGCTGGACAACGAGGCCCACGCCAAACCCGTCGGATACGGCGGTATGCTCATTGAATCGCTGCTGGCCATGGGTGCCCTCATCACGGCGGCCATGCTCACAAAGGAACAACTGGCGGGGCAAAATCCCGTGGCCGTCTTCTCCAACAACGCGGCGCTGCTGGTCTCCAAACTGGGCATTCCCTTCAAGATCGGCAGAAATTTCATGGCCCTCGCCGTGGCCGCCTTCGCGCTCACCTCCCTGGACACCGCGACCCGTCTGGGGCGGTTCGCCCTGCAGGAATTTTTCATGAAGAAAGACCGCGAGGAGCAGCCCTTCCTCGCCCGCAACCGCTATGTGGCCACCTTCATTACCGTGGCGCTGGGCTCGGTGCTGGTCTTCTCCGGAACAGCCAAGGAGATATGGCCCATCTTCGGTGCCGCCAACCAGCTGCTGGCGGCGTTGGCCTTCATGACCATCAGCGTGTGGCTGGTCCACCTCAAAAAACCTATCGCCTTCACCATGATTCCGGGAGTCTTCATCTATTTTGTTACCCTCTTCGCCCTGGGATACAATATCTGGTCCTATGGCAAATCGGCAAACTACCCCCTGGCAGTGCTCTCCTCGATCCTCATCGTGCTGGCGCTCTTTCTGGGAATCGAGGGGGTCAAAAACATCACCGCGGCCAGAAGCCAAAAGCAGGAACTCGCATGAATTTCAGGCTATTATTCATTTTAACCCTGGGAGCATTGGCGCTTATTTCATGCGGCAGTGGCAAAAAGGGAGACGAGCAGAAGCTTCGCCGCGAAGGCAAAGGCTTCATCCGCGGGGGGCAGACCGATCGTGGCATCGCAGCCCTCAAGCGGGCCTTCAATATCAACTCCAACAACGAAGATACAGCGGTCACACTGGCTCAGGCATTTCTCACCAAGGGTGACTCCCGCAACGCTTCCCTGGCACTCTCCACCTACCTGTCAAAGAACTCGGGCAAACCCGAGACCTGGTATCTTCTCGGTCTCGCCCGCTATCAGGAGCGTAAGAGCGACGCGGCCATCGAGAGCCTTGACGAGGCGCTCAAACTGAAGCGTGCCTATCCCGAGGCCATCCTGCTCCTTGGGAAGATTTACGAGGAGCATAAAGAGACCGTGGCCGCCAAGGAGGCCTACCTCTCCATCGCCTCGGAGATGTCCCTTGGAAAAGCCCTCATGCCGGTCCTGGTGCGCCTCGCCGCCATTTTACTCAAGAGCGAGAACGAGCGGGACAGACTCAACGCTGCGGTCCACCTGCAGACCGCCATCAGCCTCGACCCAGACAGCCGTGAGGCCCATTCGCTGCTGGGACTTTTTTACCTGAAGGACAAGAAACCCAAGAAGGCCATCGCTATTTTCGAGTCATGGTTGAAAATCAACCCAAAAGACGGCCTGGCGAACCTCCACCTTGGGCAGGCCCTGCTCATGGATGCACAGTACGAAAAGGCCCTGGCTCAATACGAGAAGGCCGCAGCCCTCCGCACCAGCGACACGTTGCCGCTCATGGGCATCGTGGAGACCGCCACCTACCTGAAGAAACCGAAAAAAATCTATGATGCACTGGTGAAGGCCTCCACCCTGACTCCATCCGACACCGACATCATCTGGCGCCTCATCCCCTTCTACCTGGAGCGGGAGCTTTACTCCGTTGCCCTTCGGCGGATCATATCGCTGCAAAAATCCCACGGCTCAAAACCCGAGTACTACAAATATCTCACGGACATCTACTTCAATATGGGTGAGTACAGCGGTGCCTACGAGTCCTGGATGAAGCTCCTCACCCTGGGCCAGACCGCGGACACGACCTTCAAGCGCAGGGCGGGAATCCTTGCCCGGCAGTGCGGTCACTACGACTTCGCGGCGGAATACCTCAGACCCCTCTTGGCCCTCAATCCCGATGATCGGGAGGTGAAGCTCAATCTGGCACTGGCCCTTTGGCACCATGAGGTCAGAGACAAAAAACTCGAGGGCCTCAAGATGCTCGAAGAGATGGCAAAGGGAGACTGGGTCATCCCCCTCGTCTGGTGGGCCTGGTACAAGATCCAGGACGAGAAGCTCCCCGAGGCTTTTGCGGTCCTGAAGCGGGCAGAGACGCTCCTGAAGAAGGATCCCGTGGATCGCCTCTTTTACTTTGATGTCATGTCCCAGTATTACCTGGCCGCAAAAGATCTGAAAAACCATATCCTCTTCCTCGAGAAGGAGATTCCCCTTGCCCAGAACGACTCCGAGCGCCGCTCCCTCAAGATTGGTCTCGCCGAGGCCAAAAAAACGCTGAAGAGTCAATCAGTTCCTGCAAAACCGGCCCTTACGGGACCTGCTGTTCCGGGTCCACGGGCTCCCATGGGGTTCGTTCCCGCGCGACCACCTGCACCGGGGTCAATGACCACCCCCACCAAATAGTCCCTGGAGGTATTCATGGAAATCAATCGTGTCATTCTCATTGGCTCCGAGGGTCGCATGGGGCGCTCCCTCATAGAGGTCATCTCCGACGGCAGTCACTTTATCGAGATCATCGGGATCGATCACATAGAGGGGAAGATGGCCCCCCTCACGGCGGATCAACTGGGCCGGGCGCAGATCGCCATCGACTTCAGTTCCCCCTCGGGCACGAAACAACTGGTGGATGTTGCCGGCGAGTGCGACACCCCCCTGATCATCGGCACCACTGGCCTGGGGGCCAGCCTCGAGGAGAGAATACGGGAACTGAGTGAACGGATCCCCGTGGTCCGGGCCTCCAATTTTTCCATGGGCATCAACCTTCTCCTCTCCCTCGTGGGCACAGCCTCGCGGGTGCTGGGGGAAGACTTCTGCCCGGAAATAATGGAGATCCATCATAAGATGAAGAAAGACGCGCCATCAGGCACGGCCCTCTCCCTGGGAGATGCTGTCCTCAGCGGGCGTCAGATAGC
>JAHJLU010000408.1 GCA_018821745.1 Myxococcota bacterium
GGCGGTGTAAGAGGATTCAAGGGTGGGGGTGGGCTCAGGGGAAGAAGTCAGGATGGGAAGGGATTTGAAATCCCAGGAACGCTCGTAAGCGTCCCAATCTAAACTCGAGGCGTTAAACAACCACTTAACCTTTTCTCTCACAACAGGAAGGTGGGAACGCGCAAAATCTTCCAAAAATGGAATCTTAATAAAATCACCTATTTGAAAATGTAGAGTCGGGTTAATTGCCCGAGTGATTGCGAGTACGATTGGAGTATTGCAAAAGGCAATAAGAAAATTACGATCAACTCCGACAAACTTGAATGCCGACATACCGGTCACATCGTGTATGAATCCAGCTTTGTACAACCTGAATGAAGGCAATCCAGATGTCACATCAGACCAACTGATGGATTGCTGAAAATAATATTCCGGGCTTCTGATGACAGACCTTGGCTTGAATGCAAAAAGATCCCTGCCGTCATCTTCCCAGTTGACCAAGAAATCATGGTTCCCATACCATTTTCTAAACTCACCTCCTTTATTGTACGGAAACCACTTAGCAGTGGATTCTATTGCTTCCTCTCTGCTCCGAGCGCTGTAACAGTTTTTAGTTTCACTAACTTCAAACCAACGACGCAGGAATTGGTTATTGTCAGCAGTCGCCATTCCTTGTCTCGCCTCGACTAGCTCTCCGAGAAACGATCCATCTTCAAATACTTGACGAAGTTTGTCACTAATCCAATATGCTACCGGACTACCTGGTACTTTCTTGAACTCATCTGCAGCAACACAGTTCAGTCTTTCATTGGGTGTAGGAAACTCGAAGGGCACGCCATAATCATCAAGTTCAAAGTATCTTGAGCAACAGTAGTGACCAACAAATTTAGGCAACTGAATGTTCATCGCACTTATTACAGCGACACCAAAGTTGATGCCCATCGCAGTTGGCCGTTTGCCGTCGTAGGGGAAGTGAGCCAAGTTGCGCAACGTGTGCTGTTGAAGCACGGTGAATCTGAAATTTTCGTAACTGGAAAGGAACATCCAACTTTCCATTGTCACCATCGCGTTATAGCCTATGGCATTCAAAAGCGCGAAACCACGCTCAATAAAACAGGCGAAGAGGTCGCTTTTAGCATCAGCAAAATGGTCCTGAGCAAACTTCTTCACTATGGAATTCATCCCTTTGTTCCCCATATATGGGGGATTTGCCACCACAGCGTCGTACTGCGCGGCCAGCAGCTCGGCCTGCTGAACCAATGGTCCCAAGCGCTTGAGTCCCTCTGCCACGAACAAATCCGGGATGGTCACCTCGCTCAACTTCTTCAGCGCTGGCAGTTTCTCATCTAGCTCCTCTGGCACCTGAATTAGCGACCCAAAGGTTGTCGCGTGCTCGAACAGCTGCTTCAGTGACCTGAGGTCCCCTGGCTGTAACCCGTAGTTCCCGAGCTCCACCCCCTTCGCCAGCGCTTCCGCATCGAAGTCAGTACTGTCCACCAGCGCCATCACGTTGAGCTTCAACCCCCGCTCAAACAGGCGGCGGTCATCTGCCCGCCCCTTCATCATCAGGGCAAAGCCTGTTAACTGCGCTGCTCTCTCGTCGATGTCGAGACCAAAGAGGTTCTTCTCCAGGATCAGTTGCGCTACGTCCCGCTGCCTGTAGCCGCGCTCCAGGTAGATGGCCTTGAAGAGCTCATAGGCCTCCACCAGAATGTGGCCGGAGCCACTGGCCGGGTCGATAAGGGTCAACTCCTCGGGGTTGAGCTGGGCGGGTGTGATGGCTGCGAGCTGCTCATTTACTTCGTCGGTCTGCTCAGCGGGCTCAATATAATACTCCATCTGTACTTTGAGTGGCGACTGGGGATAGGTCGCCAGCCACTGCGCCCCCAGGGAGTTCTGGACCATGTACTTTACGATCCAGTTGGGGGTGAAGAGCTGGGTTGCCGCTGGAATGTCTTCGGACTTCACCACCTTGCCGATAACCTGGTCTTTTTTCTCCGAGATGTAGAACTGGTAGAGCCAGCCGATGATCTCGATGTTTTCCCATAGCGCTTCGTCAGTGGACTCGACCAGGTGGCGGATAAGGGAGTCGGTATGGAGAAGATTGGCGGGTAGCACCAGCTCGTCTTCCCCACCAACGGGCTCAAAGAGAAAAGGCATGGCACTGTGGAGCGCATTGCATTGGGCTTTTAAGAGCAATGCATAGAGCTCCTCATCTTTGGTTCCATCGAGCTTGAGTTCAATGGCACGGGCTTTATCAAGGGTTGGAAGATCCACGTCGGTTGCGTGATCGAGTATTTCCGGGTACCCCTTGTTTTCGGGATGGCTCAGCACTCGAACCCCATGATCCAGGTAATTATGGAGCTCCATATAGCGGATGGCCACAAATCTGTTGAACCAGGTATAGGCAAGAGCCTCCATGGCAACATCAAACCCTTTGGTCTTTATTTTCTCCACTAACGCCCTGCGGGGTGAGGCAATGGAACGGGGAAAGGCCTCTCCCCCGATCATGAGAACATCGCCCACCAGGTCTGCAGGTTTGATCTCTTTGGCGGTGATGCCCAGCCGGGCAGCTCTGGAACTGACAGCCTGGATAAAGGCTCTTCGAGCGGTTGGTGCATAATTTTTGAGTTGGGCTGTATTCATGGCTGATGTCTCACTTGATCTGAACGCGCTCATTTGCGGCGAGGGCCTTCTCAAGCTCGTGTCGAAGGGTTTTTACACAAGCGTCAATATCTTCCTGTGTCTCGATGAATCCATTACTCCACAGGTCTTGCGCTTTAATAACCCGCCGTTTCTTTATTTTAGGCTCGCTGGGTGTAGTGTGAGTCGTCTCATCTTCCGGTTCTTCATTTTCGAGCGCTTCAATGACATTGAGTGCCGTATCAAAAGCCCCCTCAGCTGCTTGCCGTGCCTGGGCAATATGAGCAATGCTGGTGGTCTCTTTTACCGTGTCTAAAAGTTTATGCAGCGCTTCAGTAATCTGGGCCTCAACGGCTTTATTAGCAGGCAGCCGCTCCAGTTCCTCCAGCACTCCATCAATGAGACCCTGGATTGCAACTTCCACGGGATGCCGCGCATTCTCAACCAATGTTTCGTTCACCTCGGTGGTGATGTGGATCAGATTCGCTGCCTCATGAAGCAGGTGGTA
>JAHJLU010000409.1 GCA_018821745.1 Myxococcota bacterium
CAGCGCCGGCTCCCAGTTCTTTATCGTGCATCAGGACTCCACCTTCCTCGACAACAACTACACGGTCTTCGGCAAGGTCACCAGCGGTATGGATGTTGTGGACACCATCGTGGCGCTCCCCAAGAACGCCTCCGATATGCCCAGTGAACGCGTGGAAATGACCGTAACCGTAGTGGACTAATTCTTACCCTCCATGGCCCCATCAAAGGATCCCATCATTATTTACACCGACGGGGCGTGTTCGGGAAATCCCGGGCCCGCGGGTGTGGGGGTTTTCCTCTCCTACCGGGGGATCAAGCGCTTCATCAGTGAGTATCTGGGTGAAGCCACCAACAACATAGCTGAACTGACGGCGCTGCTGCGTGCCTTTGAAGTGATCAAGGATCCCGATCTTCCCGTGATCGTCTACACGGACTCCTCCTACGCCATCGGCGTACTGACCCAGGGGTGGAAGGCCAAGAAAAACAAGGAACTCATAGATTACGTTAAGCAGGCCATGGCCCGCCTCACCCGGCTGCGCATCGAGAAAGTTGAAGGTCACGCGGGGATCCCGGGCAATGAATGCGCCGATGAGCTTGCCCGCAAGGCCATCACCGACAAGCACTCCTCCAGCCGCTACGAGACCCCCGAAAAACCCGCCTGACAGAAGGCAGGAAATATACAGCTCTGTTTCCGGTTTTTGCCAAGTCCGGATCGTTCCTTTACTACTCCCCCACGACTCCCCAGCACAACAGCACAATGAGTACTGGCACCCCCTGAACCCAAGCGACAGAGGAAATGCACGATTCGAAAGGGTCCCGGGAGCATCACTTCGGATGTGGGTATCGCCCCATTATTCTCTGGAATTCGCTTCCGGTTCCAGGCGAAAAAACTAGTTGCTCGTGCCCGAGACCAGGGTGGGGACGCTTTTGTCCGACATGGAAGAATCTCCCAGCTGCCCAGAGATACCCTGGCCCCAGCACCATCCACCGCCGGTGCTGTCCACAGCGCACACATGCCGGTTGGACGTACTGATCTGCACAAACTCTTTGCCGGCGGGCATGGAGACGGGCGTGGGGATAGAGGAGTAATCCTGGGTTCCATTTCCAAGTGATGAAAACATATTGTTCCCCCAGCACCAGGCCTCGCCGAGGTCATCGAGGGCACAGGTGAAGAGCCACCCGGAGGTGACGGAGGTGAACGACCGGCCGACAGGCAAAACAACCGGAAGAGGCGAGCCCGAGAACGCCACACCCATATTTCCAATTCCCAGTTGCCCGTAGTCGTTTCGTCCCCAGCACCACACCTGCCCCGTCTCGTCCAGTCCACAGGAGTGGTTCGAGCCACAGGAGGTCTCCACGAAATGCGCTCCCGACGGGAGGACCGCGGAGGGGGAGTTCATGTCTGCAGTGTCGCCGGTCCCGAGCTGGTATCCATTATTCTTGCCCCAGCACCATGCGTTGCCAAGGTTGTCCACAGCACAGGAGTGGTTCTCCCCGCAGTCAAGTTGTACAAAGGTACGGCCGACAGGCATGATGACGAACTGTGGCTGGTAGTTTCTCGTCCAGACGTTGACTGTGTCGGCGTGGCCCAGCTGCCCAGAGTCATTGGCGCCCCAGCACCAGGCGGCCCCTGTCTCATCGAGAGCGCATGAGTGGTCCACCCCCACGCTCAAGGCTGTGTAGTAGTGCCCCGAGGGGAGAGGAGTCGAGGAAGGTGTGTAGGTCGTCACATTTGAGGCGTATCCGGTCTGGCCCGAGCCATTGAACCCCCAACACCAGCTTTGTCCCGCCGGATCCAGCGCGCAGGAGTGGTTCCCGCCGGCAACGATTCTGGAAAAAGCATGCCCTCCGACTACCGCGGATGGGCCTGGGGCGAAGGTTTCCAGCGTTCCATCGCCAATCGTTCCATTTCCGTTGAACCCCCAGCACCAGCCGTTGCCGTCTGTGTCAACAGCGCAGGAATGTTCAAACCCGGCCGCGATCGAAGCGAGCGTGATGGAGAAGCACAGTGAGGTATCCACGTCGCTGCAGTCCGCGAGACAGGAGAGTGTGCCGGAAGAGTATCCCAAATCGGAGCAGGACAATGCATTGAGGTTGTCCCCGTCACACATCTCTCCATAGAAGGCCTGGACGATCCCGTCCCCACAATAGGTGCTCCCCGTGCAGGCCGAATAATCGAAGGTGCAGGACGGGCTGCAGGAGAGCGTGCCGCCCTGGAATCCAAGCGTCAGGCAGTCCTGTCCATTCAGATCAATCCCGTCACAGTCCTCGTACCCCAGATCCACGGCGCCGTTGCCGCATTGACCGCTCGCCTGGCAGTGGGAGATGTCTATCAGGCAGCTGCTGTTGCACACAAGGGCGCCACCGTTGTACCCCATCGCCACGCAGCTCTCGCCATTGAAATTGTTGCCATCG
>JAHJLU010000410.1 GCA_018821745.1 Myxococcota bacterium
CGACCTTTGATCTTATCGATACCCAGTCCAGGGTCAAGAGCCAGGGCGGCCGCGGAGTCTGCTCCATTTTTGCCACCGTCGCGCTCATGGAACACCTTTATATTAAAGAAGGCACCATCGCAAATCCCGACTTCTCTGAGCAGTTTCTTCAGTGGTCTGTAAAGACTGAAGTGGGTGATTTTACCGACACAGAAGGCTCCAACGCCAGATCCAACCTCAGAGCGATCAATCGCTTCGGGATTGTGACCGAGGAAGTCTATCCCTATCAGACTTCCAAGTGGAGCACCGCCAACGATCCCCGCTGCACCGGCGACGACATGCCTGTGGTGTGCTACACCAACGGCGAACCCACCCCCGCGATGCTTGAAGCCGAACGCTTCACCCTTCCTCCCGGGCGGTATGTGAACAGCAATACCCGCTCCATCAAGGCCTTCATCACCGAGAACCAGCAGGGCGTCATCGCCGGGATGACCTTCTTCTATCAGTCATGGAACCACGGTGCCTCCCCCCTCAAGGTAAACAAAGACTACTGGAGTGAAGGCTATGTCCTCTACCCCAACGGCACTGACAAGACCAGAAGTCTTGAGAAACGGGCCGGCCATGCCATTCTCCTCATCGGGTGGGATGATGACCTCGAAGTTGCCACTGTTGACGGTGAAGGCAACGTGATCAAGGATGCCGAAGGCAACCCCGTGATGGAGAAGGGCTTCTTCGTCTTTAAAAATTCATGGGGCACCAGTGGTTTCGGTATCCGCAACAAGTTCGGCGCCGGCTACGGCTACCTCTCCTATAAATACGTTCAGGAATATGCCACCGTCTACGGTGCGGGCCTGCCGGAAGTCAAAACCGATGAAGTGTGTGATGACGCCAAAGACAATGACCTCGACGGCAAGATTGACTGTGAAGACAGCGACTGTGCTGACGACCCGGCCTGTAACCCCGGGCTGAAGTTCTCCGAGGAACCCAACGTCGCCATCCCCGACAACAATCCCGCAGGGATCAGTTCTGTCATCGCCGTTTCCCAGCCCGGTACCATTGGTAAAATTTTCGTGAAGGTCAACATCGAGCACCCCTATATTGGTGACCTTACGGTGAAACTGGTCGGCCCCGACGGCACCGAAGTGCTCCTCCATAACCGCACCGGCAGCTCCACCGACAATATCCAGACCACCTTCACCCCCACGGGATTCGACGGCAAATCCATCGCCGGTGACTGGACCCTCGTGGTAGCTGACAACGCCGCATCCGACGCTGGGACGCTGGTCTCCTGGTCCCTTGAGTTCATGCTCACAGGGGATGTGCCCGCCGAGGTGTGTGACGACGGGATCGATAACAACGGCAACGGTTACACCGACTGCGCCGACACCGAGTGTATCGATGATCCCGCCTGCCAGACCGCAGAAGACGTGGATATCTCCAATACAACCCCCGTCGCCATTCCCGACAATGCTCCCGCCGGTGCTACCTCCACCATCACCGTGGACTCCGAGGGAACCGCTTCCTCCGTCATGGTCTCGGTGGACATTACCCACCCCTTCCGTGGTGATCTCCTGGTGAAGCTCATTCACCCCGATAACACCGAGATAGTGCTTTACGACCTGGAAGAATACGAAGAGAACCTCATCAGAACCTTCAGCGTCCCCGAGCTCGCGGGTAAGGTTGTGACCGGTGACTGGCGCCTCGTCGTCATCGATCAGTATGCTCAGGATGCCGGTACTCTCAATTCCTGGAGACTCCAGGCGACCGTTCAGTAGTCCTCAGTTCCCCTTCCTTCAACTTTCACTTTCCATAATTGTCAATAACAGGCGGTCTTCGGCCATGCCCCTTCGGGCATTGTGGGATGCTTTGTCCCCGACCTGTGATAGACTGCATTATTCCCCTCTCGAGGGTCTCTTCGATTCCGGGCCCTGTGGCCCCCTGGAGTGTGTCAAATGATATGGACTTTATCAGTGCTTTTGCTGCTCACTGCCCCCGGCACTTCCTTCAAAAAGGAGGTCACAAGGGCGTATCAGGAAAAAAATATTACTTTTGGTGAGTACGCGCACATTTTGGAAACCGCGGTGAAGGCACCCGCCCGGCTGCCAGCCAGGTGGAGCGCGGTGCTGAAGCAATATCCCATCCGCCCCGATCAGGCCACGGGTATCCTCGTGGATACCTTCCAGGCCAGAAAGGTCCGCAACCTCAAGGCTGACTACCCCGGCTTTCCCCAGGAACTTGCCTATTACATCGACTCCGACACCTACCCCATCCGCGTCTATTACAACGACACCGACCTGGCCCAGGGAGCACAGGTGACCCTGGAGTCGGCGGAATATGCATGGTTCAAAGAGATCGTTCAGTGGGGGTTTTATGCACCCCCCATCGTCGCGCCCGAGGGGCGCTTTCGCATCTACTTCGACGACACGGGAATGGGTGGCGGGGGTTACTGCGCGCCGGTGGAAGACTATCCTCCCACTGCCTGGGACGACTGTGTCACCTACCTGGTGATCGACAAGGTCAACGATTTGGGCTCCATTCCAGCCATAGTCGCACACGAACTGAACCACGCCACCCAGGGCGCCATGGACTGCCTTGAGCCCAGCGCATTTTGGGAAAACACCGCGAGCTATATGATGCTGGCGGTCTACCCCGATTCCATGTATGTCCAGTATTTTCTGCCAGATTTCCAGACTTATTATTACTGGAGCATCTCCGACGGGGATTACAACACCGCCTATTACTATGGGGGCTTTATCTGGCCACTCTATCTGGCTGAAGTTTATGGATCCGGGGATTACCATGACGCCGTCATCATTCGGGAGTTCTGGGAGGCCTGCATGCAGAACTCAGGCTTCAGTTATAACTCTCCCAACTACCTGGAGGCCATCGATAATGTGCTGAAGGAAAAGGGGACAGGCACACTCAAGGAGGCCTTCAACGGTTTCTCCCGTGCCCGGTATTTTTTCGGGGGACATTACAACGCCGACTATTCCGTTATCCCCATGAGCGATGAGTATTATGATTACGTGGGAGTAGCCCTCAATACCACCATGGACGCCGAGCAGACCTTTGTCTCTCCCCAATACACGGCACCGGAGCCATGGGGAGTGAATTACATTGAAATCACCAACCCCACCGGCTATTCGCGGTCCACAACCATCGAGCTTGTTCCTCTTGAGGGGACATATCCCTGGGTCGTGCAGGTTGTCTCCCTGGACAATGATCTGGTGGAGGTCCTGGAATCTGACGGGGAGATGATCTCCTTTGAGCTGGACCCCGCTGCGTTCGGAGACACGCTCCTGGTCGTGGAGCACCTTGGCGGGGATGGTTTTGATGTGAATTCGGGGGTCTCAACGGGAACCCAGTATAATTTCTCCATCCGCCCCACGGTCCCATTTCCCCTGATTTCCCTGGTGACACCAGAAGAACTTTATACCTATGAGACCTATGACATTTCGGTTCGTGGTACGGGTTTTCAGGAGGGGATCAGTGTCTCGCTGGAGCCTGCTGATCAGATCACCGTGAACTCCGTCACATGGGTCGATGCAAACCAGATCCGCGTGAATGTCACCCTCACGGGTGATACGCTCACGGGACCCTATGGCGTGACTGTGACCAACCCCGATGAGGGGAGCGACTCCATGGCAGAGGCCATCGTCGTTGTGGATAATCCGGACCCACCAACCTCCGGGGATCCCGGATGCTCATGCTCCTTCGCCGGTACCGGCTCAAACAGCCCCGCCGGCTTATTTCTTTTTATGCTTCTTTTTTCTGCCGCCTTTATTCGCCGGACTTTTTCCCTTTGATGAGTCAGCTGCCTTTTCAAGGCGTTTGACGGCTCTGCAGCCTGCCTTGGAATGGGCAGCGCAGGCAGCGCCAAACCACTTCAGGGCTTCATCTTTCTTTGGGGGTTTGGCTTTCATGGCGATGGTTCCCAGGGAATAGCAGGTCTTCCCGTGGCCCAGCTCACACGCTTTTTGGTACAGCTTTGCGGCCAGGGTCGGGTTGGAGGGGACTTTTTTTCCCCGCGCATATTTCTTCGCCTGTCTCAGGCAGTGCTTTTTCGATCCAGAGAAACATGCCAGCTGCGCAAAGTGGTCGGCCTTCCCCTTTACAATCGGATCCGAGGAGCCCTCCCTGGCCATTCGCGAGAGGTTCGTGCAGCTCTCGGGTTCCCCCATGGAACAGAGGACGGAGAGCGGTTCCACCAGGGCCTTCTCGTCTTTTTGCGCGCGGAGCAGTTTGACAGCGGCCCTGCAACCTTGCTGCACCTGAAGTTTGCATGCCTTGAGGTGCTGTTCCGCGACGGATTTTGCGGGAGCCTTCTGCTGCTCCATATCCAGGGCGAGCGCCAGGCATGAGGGGCCGTTTTTGCCCTGGCATCCCAGGGTAAACAGCTTCCGGCTGAGGGTCCCATCTTTTTTCGCTCCCGTGGCGGTGGACAAAATGACCCCCGCATCATAGCACCCCTTGGCATAGGAAAGGTCACAGGCCCTGGAGAACCACCGGGCTGCTTTGTCCTGGTCCCGGGGGACTCCGTCGGCCCGATCCGTGATCACGCCAAGATTGTAGCAGGCGTGGGCGATCTTTCCTTCACATGCGCGCATAAAGGCGCTGTGGGCTTTTTTGCCGTCCTTGAAGCCCCCCTCGCCCTGATCACACATGATCGCAAAATTGTAACAGGACGAGGCGTCCTTCAGGTCACACCCACGTTCGTAGAGCGTGCGTGCCTGTTTTGGATCGGCGGGAGCGCCATCACCCTCGGCGAGCATGGCGCCGCTGTTGAAACATCCCCGGGGATTTCCCAGAAGGCAGCTTTTTTTGAGAAAATCCAGGGCTAATGTGCTGCTTTTCAGGATAACTTTTCCCTTGAGGTGGAGGGCTCCGGCCTCGTAGCAGGACTCATGGGATTTGAGCTCACACCCTCTGCCAAAGAGCGCCAGAGCGCGTTTTTCGTTGTCTGAAACCGTCAGTTTTGCCAGGAAGAGGCATCCCAGGGATTTTCCGCCGGTGCACACAATCTGAAGGAGTCGCTTGCGCTCCTTCATGATCTCGGGCTTTCGGGATTTACCCAGGCTGGCGATTTTCTCCATGCACAGATCGGGGTATTCCACGGAGCAGCGGGGCTTTACTGTCTCTGGCCGTCTCTCATGGGGGGCCTCTTCCGAGATTTTTTTGCTGCAACCGGCGGGAAACAGGAGCAGCGCTGTGAGCGAGAGGAGGGCTGATATCAGGTGAAGAGGAGTTTTTGCCATGGTCCTAGTTTTTCCATCCTGTCGCGCACATGCCGATTATAGACGGCGAGACTGGGAGGTACAATGAGTTGGAGCTCCGGGCCCGGGGTGAGCTTGAAGGATGAGGTCGGTGGATATAAATCCCCGTCGAGCTGGTAGGGGACTTTCTTGTCAAAATCCATGACGAGGCTTGATGGCAGATGCCGATGAAACCCCTTATACTCATTGAGGGTTCCCCGCCACATATTAAAGAGACCCCACAACCCCTGAGGGATGTTGTAGTCAAAAAAGAGTGCCTCGAACCGATCCTTGTACCAGCCTGCCCGTGGAAAGAGGGTCCATCGGAAGGGCAGATTCTCTGCAAAACTGCAGAAAATTGTGTGCATATCCAATTCCCTGGTGGGTTCTCCGTTTATGGAGCACCGAAAATGGAGCGGCTCGAAGAGGGTCTGGATCAGTTCACCACCAACAAAGGCGGAGCTGAAATATCGGACCAGCAGCATGGAACTCTTTGTCCGGCTCTTCCCCAGGCTGTAGTTGAGATTCAAGATGGTCACGGGCCCGCCGATGCCAAACAAAAATCCGTAGTTGTCATTGACCCTGAGGAGATTTCTTCTGATGGCTCTCAGGGGAATGTTGTGCCGATACATGATGAGACTGGAGACCAGATTGTAGAGGGGGTGACCCCGCAGCCCCAGGGATGTTGGGATGATATTCATTGTCCCGGCAGGGAGCGGCAGTATGGGCGGGATTTCCGACGGGTCATCCGTGACATTTACCAAGGCATCGAGGGTCTTGTGAATGGTCCCGTCTCCCCCCAGGATAATGATAAAGTCCAGCTTGTATTTCAGAAAATCCTTGGAGGCTACATCCAGCTCATCCAGGGAGAAGGTCTGTATCAGTTCTCCCCTGCGGCCCAGGATGGTATTGATCAGCCGATTGATGCTGGGGTACTTTTTGTTGATTCTGGCGTTGGCGTTCGAAATGATTCCGATTCCGGGCATGGTTATCTCCTGCGCTCTCAAATTACACATTTTTACGGGTTCGGTGAAGCTGAAAGCACGCGGCCACTTTTGCTTAGGGGTGTTTATCCCGCAATATTGTGGTATTGTCGCCGAAATCGAATGACCTGATTGTATTATAGGAGATTGATACCATGAAGAATATTCTCATTTCACTGTTGCTTGTTTTTGCGGCCTGCTCCACAAAAAAAGATGAGACCGTCCCCGACAGCACCCCCAGAGTAACCCAGACTCCCCCCCCCAGGTTGCCCAATACGGTAAAGACCCCGACCCTGGGGGCTCTGCCCACGGTCGTCTCCAAGCGAGATCTGGCGGAAAAAACGGTTTTTTCGGTGTATCACAATGGAGTTGGTGAATATATTGACTCATTTTTCAAGACGGGGATACATGACGCCGACTCCCCCTTCCCCACGACCATAAAAATAGCCGTAGCCATGGGTGGCTCACAGATTAAAAAAGGAATGAAGCGGTCTGCGCTTCGGACCCTCAAAAATATGAGATCCAGAGTCTTTCGGGATTTCTTCGACAGTGTGGGAGTTGACGGCGGAATCCTCTACGGGCTTGTTGCCGGCGACAAGAAGAGGAAATTCCATGAGCTTGCCTACTTTAAACCCGCAAATCCTGACTCCTTTCTCCAACGTGTCTCCCGTGGGGAGTTCGGTATTTTTCAGAAGGCAGATTGGGGCGGTTCCATTTCTCAGAAAGGGGTCATGAACTACTCCCGCAAAGGGACCATTTACGTTTACCAGCAAAACGGATATATCCTCCTCTCCACCAGTATTAATTACCTCGTTCCCGGGATGGCGCTCTCTGCCGGCTCATACGGGGCAGCAGCTCCTGCCGCCTTTGCGATCTCCGTCAGTGACATGCAGCTCTTCTGGCGTTCGATTCGCAGAGAGGTCCGCGCGTTGTTTGGTCCCCTGAGACATGTGATCAAGAGATACGTGGCCGATCTGAAATGGGTCTCCCTGGTGGCCCATGCGCCCAAAAACGGAGTCTATGAATTTACGGGCTTCAAGCGCTTTGTGTCGGCCCCCAAGTCCTTCCTGGCCAAGGCGATCGTCATGCCCAAAACCGCTGATCGTCTCTCGCGCTATGTAGCCAAAGACGCCAGGGGATTCATCCTCGATGGTATGGCCCCTGCCATCTTCAGCAAGCTCGTCTCCATGTACAACAAGCACTTCGAGGCCATGAAAAGACGGGACCGCCGCGGGAAGTACAAAAAGCCTCTGGAATACCTGCTCAAGCAGGGTCAGCGAGCCAACAAGATTCTTGGCAACTGGACCGGATACCACGCGGCCTCGCTGCGCGTCGTGAAGGGAAAATTCCTCGTGGGCGGGGCCCTCTCCCTGAAGGACACAGCCAAGGGGAAAGAGACCCTCAAACTCACCGTGGACCTTGTCAAAGATATCCTTCCCACAAGTCTGGCAAAGATCCTGCCTCCCTCCGATGCTCCGGAGATGCGTGCCTTCATCAAGCATGTGACTTTTAAAAACGCTGCGAAAAGATTTGGCAAACTCCGTGGCGCGACGATCTCCATGGGCATCAAATGGAGTGAAAAATTTCGCCGGATTATCGGATGTTCCCGCGGTGAGATGGAATTAATGAAGATGCTCGTGGGGAATCGGGTCGAGCTCTCCATGGCCCAGGACAACGGTGTCATCCTCTATGCTCTGGGCTCGGCCAACACGGGAATGGAGATAGCCCGTCTTGCCAAAGCAAATGGAGCCCTCCCCGATGGATATAAACCCAGGGCGGGGCTCTCCTACTCGGGAATTTACGGTCTTAATTTCGCTGGTTTCTTTGGAAAAATCATCGAGGATGGTGTGCGGCATCCCGCAGTAAAAAAGCACCCCGCGCTTGTCTCGGCGGCGAAGCAGGTGGCCTCCTACCTCAAGAAATACAACAAGGGCAACTGGAGCCATGGAACACTCGGGACCAAAGGGAACATGCTCATGGGAAATCTCACCTTCGGCGCCGACTGTATCCGCATCCCCTCGGCCCTGGCCTATCTCGCATATGAGGCGCAGCGTGCGGGCTTTCGGTTTTAATTCCACCCCCTGACGGCTGTTTGTAGTTGCATCTTCAGTAGGTCTGTTCAACTCCAAGAGTATAAAATGACGGGGGATCCACCTGATTGTTGTATTCCGCGGCGAGCCAGGCGGGGGATCGATTCACGCTGGAGATACGTGCCTCCTGCAGGCGGCCATGGAAGGCCCGCGGGTCCAGGGGATAGAGCGGGGAGTTGCCGATGAGCGGTGCGGCGCCATCGACGTACAGGGTGCTTCCCATAACCGTGGAGCTGTTCAGAAGCGTGCCGTTGCCGAACACGGAGACAGGTCCTCCCGCCATCCACACGAGTGAGTAATGGACCCATGTGTTGAGCGTGAAGGGTGTACCATTGGTGACATTCACCACGTTGCTCACGGTCCGCAGTCGATACTTGGGACGATCCGTTTTGCCCAGGAGCCAAACGATTGTGTCTGAACCGTTGCCCCAGGTTCGTCCAAAGACCCGCTCATCCTCGGTGCCCTGGGGGTTCATCCAGATTTGAACGGTCAACCCCTGCCAGGCCGAGTCGTCAATGACAGGGAGGTGGATACCGCAGGTGGGGTCTACGGTGGAGCCGGGAAAATACTGGGCATATCCAAAGAGCCCCTCGACCCGGGAGGGAGTCTGGATTGACTGGCCCGCACCCGAGGGACCTCCGCCTGTTCCGTGGTTCTGGTTGCCCGATGAGTCCGGGTATTCGTCGGTCACTCCGGCCCCGCTCTCCTTGAGATGCAGGACGGCCACGTAGCCGTTACTGAAGACATCGGCCGGATTCTGGCGATATTCCAGGCTGGATGTCCCATAATAGAGATAAATCAGTGTGTTGTGAATTGCGTAAATGAAGGGCACCTTGACAAATGCGGCGACCCCGCGTCCGCCCGGATCAAAAAACAGAATTTCATGGCTGAGCGGTGTGCGACCATCTTCAGCCGTAAAAATGATTTCATCCTCATGGGCGATCCCGTCAATGCCAGAGTCACCGGTTATGAGGATCAGCAGCGGGAAGTCAACCAGGTCACCGGTGACTGTCCCCGCATCGATGGAGATGGGGCGACGGGAGTGCCAGGCTGCGTCGACCCAGTCATCGGGGATGCAAACACTGGGGGTGCCCGTGCATTCCCACCCCGCATCTATCTGGCAGGCGGTACAGCCATCGGAGGGGACTTCGTTTCCATCATCGCAGGCTTCTTCCACCAGGACCAGACCGTCGCCGCAGACGGGAGTGCAGTCCGATGGGGATCCCTGGCACTCATATCCCTGCTCCGCTACGCACTGGGCATCGCAACCATCACCGGGCTGTGCATTCTGATCATCGCATTCCTCCGGCGTCTCGACGACTCCGTTTCCGCAGGTGCTGTTGACGTTGTTGGTGTTGTTGGTGTTGTTGGCGTTGTTGGTGTTGTTGACGTTGTTGGTGTTGTTGGTGTTGTTGGTGTCATACCCCCCCAGCCCCCCGGGGTCAAAGCTGCAGCCCATGATCACGGAAATTAATAACAAGAGACCGGTTGCATGCCTCAATGGCTTCGAATTGTTTGATTGGTTGCGTGTTGGCATAGGGCTCCTCCAAGGGGTGATTATAGCCCGGGGGAAAGAAAATGAAAAATTGGAAATTGCGCGGGATGTGGTATAGATTGTCTCCATGGAAGTTCTTGAAAGAATAGCATATCATCTATACGTTCAGGGCGTCTTCTCCCGAATGAAAATGAACAGGCTCGTAAAAGAGGGTTACCTCCGGTATTTTGAGGCCTTTTTATACGATCCCCTGGAGAAGGAGTTGGCCTCGGTGGTTTCCGGGCAGCGGGCCAGACGTGAAGAAGAGTGGCAATACGAGGACTGGGAAAAAGATTACATGTCCAAGGATCTTCGTGTGGAGAAAGAGCTGCTTGAGCTCTTTACGGCGCGAAATCTCAAGGCGGAGGATGAGCCCGAGACCGTCGGGCAACAACGCCCCAAGTCTGTTGAACTCAAGGTGCTTCTGCGCTCCATAAAGCGTGCTTTGGAGCGCCAGGAGACGTTCTTTGATGAGGCACTCCTCTCTATCCTTCCTACGGCACAGAACTGGCGCCAGGCGGCTCGTATTCTGGCCGACATGCAGCCCAACTCTCTGTTCGAGAAACTCGTGGAGCTCCTGGGCAAAAAGGATGGGGTCTTCACCAGCCTATGGAATTTCCTCGGATACGACGGGTTTCTGTTTCCCGAATACAGCGGCGGAATCATAACCGCCTACAAAAAAATTACAGCAGGCACGGGGATGGCCCAGCTGGGTCAGTACCACTGGGCACTGGAACATCCTGAGATTTACGATGTGTACGAGATAGTGCAGGCAAAGGCCAGCATCGCGAGGGCATTCTCCCGGATAATACTGGAGCGTGACAAACTCTTTTTAAAACTTCAGCAGAAGGAGTTCCACTCCCTTGCCTATAGCGTGGCGGTGCTCCTTTACAGCGCGCTTCGATGGGAGCAGACCCCCTGGACTCAGCCATCAAAGGATGAAGAGGTCCCTTTCTGGATCCCCTTGAATGACCTCGCATCCCCTGCGGCCTTTTCGGCTCTTTGGCTCATGAACCCCGGAAGTGCGGAGAAGTTCACGACACACTTCTTCGAGATCACCCGGGAAACCCGGGACTCACTCCATCAGAACATGCTCCGCTCCTATTTCAATTACTGTGACCGGTTTGCAAAAAATGTGGAGCAGGCTGAATTTGTGGAACAGATAAAGGGGGTGGTGATTGATCCCGAGTCCAAGGAGTACAAAAAGCAGGACATCTTCCAGCTGCAGCAGGATTCGCTTCTGGGTGATGCTTACTGGGGGCCCTTCTTCAAGTCTCTTCCTCCCAAAAAGTGGCAGTCACTTCTGGTGACCTGGTGGGAGAACCTGAAGTGGGAAGCGCTTGGGCTGGGTGTCAGGTGGATTCCTGAAGAAAAAATATGGGATCGACGAATAATCGAATACGAAGCATATATTGACGAGGAGCGATTCTCCGAGAAGGTTGACCCCATCGTCAAAGATTTTTTCAGTGTATTTTGTCCGAAAAAATGGAACGCGTCATGATCATTCGTCGTCGGACAGCAGTTCCCTCGGGAGTCTCCCATGGCAACCAGATATAAACTCGGAAGGAGCCCCCGGTGCTCCCTGATGATCGATGAGAAATCAATCTCCCTGGAGCACGCCATTATCCTCGATTATGGTGACTCACTCAAGATTGAGGATATCTCACGGAACGGGATTGAAATTATCAG
>JAHJLU010000411.1 GCA_018821745.1 Myxococcota bacterium
ACAAATCGCCGCGTCTTTTGAAAAATATCTGGAGGTGATTTATGGCTGAAATCATCAATATATCCTTGGGACTTATTGTTTTTGCGGGGCTCCTCGGGAGTGTCCGCTTCTTCATCGGGCCCTCCCCATTTGATCGGGTGATCGCCCTCGACGTTCTCACCATCATCTCCATCTCTCTCATCGCTGTCATCGCGCACTTCGCCGGCCGTGTCATCTATCTGGATATCGCCATTGTATACGGCCTGCTGAGTTTTATCGCGGTGCTCACCATCAGCCGTTACATGGAAAGGGGTCTGTGATGCACATTCTTCACATGGCAGGAGCCATCACCCTTCTCCTGGGATCAATTTTTCTCGTCCTTGGCGCCCTGGGAGTGGTCCGTATGCCCGACAGCTACAACCGCATTCAGGCCGGGACCAAGGCCACAACCCTCGGGACCATGCTCACCATGGCGGGCCTGGGGATGCTGCACCCCGGGTGGCTCCCCAAGCTGGCCATTCTCATTTTCTTCATCATCATCACCAACCCCATCAGTTCCCATGTTCTGGCCAAGGTGATGCACGATCTCAAAATCCCCGTCCGGGCAGGGGCAAAAAACACGCCCCGAGAGGAGGAATAATGCTCCTTGCACTGTTGGCAATCCTGATTGTGGTCATGCTGGCGGCGGCTGTCCTCGCCCTGGAGCATGGCAAACTCCTCATCGGCGTCATCGCAGCCGGCCTTGTGAGCCTCATCGCCTCGGTTATTTACGTCATCCTCGCCGCCCCCGACGTGGCCATGACGGAAGCGGCCATCGGGTCAGGGCTCTCCACCATCATGTTCCTCTACGTCATCAGCCGGTTAAAGGGGGATACCCATGGTTAAAAAAGCATTCGCCTTCACCCTCATCCTTGGCATGGGACTGCTCTTCTATCAATTGTATCGGCAGCGCTCCACGAGCACAGACCTCAACAAGACAGCCAGATACTATGTGGAAAACGGGCCCAAAGAGACCGGCTCCGCCAACGTGGTCACCTCCGTGGTGGTGACCTACCGCGGCCTCGATACCCTCGGCGAGGTGACCATCCTCTTTGTGGCTGCCTCCATTATCGGCTTTTTCCTCAAAAACCAAAGAAACCGAAAGCTGGAGGGCGCACCCGGGGAGACCAGTGAGCTGCTCCATACGGGGAGCGTCTTTTTAGTGCCACTCATTTTTCTGCTGGGCGTCTACGTGTTCGTAAACGGGCACCTCTCCCCCGGCGGTGGTTTCCAGGGCGGCGCCATCATTGCCTCGGGCACGGTCCTGCTGTTCCTGGCGGATCCTAGTATCGGAGCCGGCCGGGGTGTTATCCATGTGCTGGAATCCTTCTCGGGCATGCTCTACGTGGGCCTGGCAGTTGCCGGCCTCTTCCTGGCGGGCGGCTTTTTGGACAACAGGATCATGCCTCTCGGCCATTTTGGGACCCTGCTCAGCGCCGGCGCCATTCCGGTGATTTACAGCCTCATCGGGCTGAAAGTGGGCGCCGAGCTGTCAAGTATCCTCTATGCCCTCAAGGACGCAAAGGAGTAACGGAAATGACACACATCGCTCTCGCCGGAGGCGCGCTCCTTATCCTCATCGGGGTCTGGGGCATGCTCACCAAAAAGAATATCATCCGGATCATCATCGGGTTCTCCCTCTTCGACACGGGGCTCCATGTGGTCCTTGTGGGGCTCGGGCATCTGAAGAACCGCACCGCCCCCATCATTGACTCCGATCTCCCCAGGGAAGCTGCGGCTTCACGGGTGGTTGACCCGGTTCCCCAGGCCATCGTCCTCACGGCCATCGTCATCGGGCTTGCGGTCACCGCCGTCCTCCTGGCCTTTGCCCTGAAGCTCTACCAGAGCAGAAAAACCCTGGACATCAGCGAACTGCGGGAGGGTAACAATGATTAATCCCATCCTCATTATCGCCATCGCCCTGGGAACCGCCTTCTCCCTGGGACTGCTCAAAAAACTGGGGCGGGAGCTCTCCTTCGCGATCACGCTCATCGCCCTTGCGGCCATGGCATTTATCTCGGCCCAATGGCTCAGCGCCTTCCTCACCTACAACATGTTGGGTCCAGTGGTCACCACCGCCGGAGGCAGAGCGCCCTTCGTCATCGTCCTCCAAATGGGCCACATGGAGGCGCTCTTCACCCTGCTCATCAATGTCATGGGCGTCATGGGAGCCTTCTACCTCCATGATCGCCTCACGGAAAATGGCAACGGTGCCATGGCGGTGCTCCTCGCCGGTATCATGGGGCTCAACGGGATAATCCTCACGGGAGACATCTTCAACCTCTTCGTCTTCCTGGAGATCGCCTCCATCGCCACGGCGGGACTGGTCCTCCTGGTCACGGACTTCAAATCTCTCACTGCCGGTTTCAAATACATGCTCGCCTCGGGGCTCATCTCCGGGCTGTTCCTTCTGGGCATCATATTCCTTTATAATACGACCGGCACTCTCAACATCCGGGAGCTGCTGATTGCTGTCCCCGGGACGATCAAAGCCGGGAGTGTGGCCAGCTTCCTGGTGATGATGGCCATTCTCCTGGAGATGAAGCCCTTCCCCGCCAATGGCTGGGGGATCGATCTTTACAGTGGCGCCCCCGCGGGCGTGTCGGCCTTAATCGCCTCAGCCTCCGCCACAGCGGCCTACTTCGTCCTTATCAAGCTTCTCCCTCTGGGCGGCACAGTGGCGTACAAAATAGCCGCCGCCGTCGGCATAACCACCTTCGTCGCGTCCAACCTGGTCGCCCTCTCCCAGCGTAGCGCCACCAAACTTCTGGGGTACTCCTCCATCGGCCAGATGGGCCTCGTCGTCGGCATTTACGGCCTCAATTACCATCTTGGCAGCAAAGCCTTTCTCATCATCTTTTCCCTCCTTGGGACCCACTATCTTGCAAAGGCCGGCCTCTTCTGGCTCAGCGGAATAGTCCAGAGCACCGAGATCGACAAGTGGAGCGCCCTGCGCAAATCACCGGTCCTCTTTGTCCTCTTTGGCATCTTTGTTTTTGCCCTCATGGGCTTTCCCCCCTTCCCCTCCTTCTTTGGAAAGTGGGAGCTCATCATGGGGCTCGTGGCATCCAAACTTTACTGGTGGGCCGGTGCCATACTCCTGGGGACCATGTTTGAAGGCATCTATCTGTTCCGGTGGTTCAGTCGCGCCTTGAAGCTAGACAACCAGGAACTGGCCAAACCCCGGAGCACCATCTATACGTTTGTACCGCCGCTGGTTTTTGCAATTCTGCTGTTTCCCGCCGGATACTACACATCCACCTACACGGGCGGCATCGGCATCATGGGGTTCGCGCCCCTGTTGTTCATCATGCTTATCGGGTTCCTGGATTTCCTGCCCGCCTACATTAAGAACATTTTGTCCATCGCGGGCGTTGCCGCCTACAGCTGGTATCTCTGGCCCCACGTTCAGGGCAACACCTTTAAAATAGTGTTTGCCGGAATCTTCATGGGTGGCGCACTCCTGGCACTGTTTGCCGGCTTCTACCGGCGGGGAAAGCACCTGGGATTTTATCCCACGACTCTCCTCATGTTCCTTGGTCTTGGCATTCTTGTGGACGCCAGCAATCTCATGGAGCTCTTCTACGGGTGGGAACTGATGACCATCGGCAGCTACTTCCTGCTCATCCGGGGAGAGCGTTCCCTCCCCCACGGCTACAGCTACCTTCTCTTCTCTCTGGGCGGCTCTTTGGCCATGATGTTCGGCTTCGGGCTCGCCCACGCAAGCGCCGGAACCATCGAGCTTTCGGCACTGAACCATATTCACGTCCTGCCTGCCCTCGCCTATTCGCTCATGCTGGTGGGTTTCATGACCAAAACCGCCTCTCTGGGCTTTCACATCTGGCTCCCGGGTGCCCACGGCGAGGCAGTCGCGGATATTCACTTTATGGCATCCGCGGTCCTGCTCAAAGCAGGCGTTTTCGGAATTATCCTTGTGTTATCGGGGATGGGGAACTCAGAACCCTATGCACGCAATATCCTCCTTGTCCTGGGCTGGATTGGCGCCCTCACCGCCCTCATCGGCAATATCGGGGCAGCCTTTCAGGAGAGCGCAAAATATCTCCTGGCCTGGTCCAGCATCGGTCAGTTAGGGTATATCGTGTTCGGTCTTGCCACCATGACCCACCTGGGATGGCTCGCGGCCTACGGATACACCATCACCCACTTCCTCTACAAGGGAATCCTCTTCCTCATCATTGGAGGCATCGCTTTCAGGGTGGGAACCGCCGACATGTACAAGATGGGCGGCCTTATCAAGCGGATGCCTTTCTCCTTCCTGGCGGTGCTCATCTCCATCATCACCCTGGCCGGGATTCCTCCCCTGGTTGGCTTCACCGGCAAGTGGATCTTCTACAACATGATCGTCTCCGAGCACATGTTCTACCAGGGTCTGGTGGTGATAATATCGGGTATCGTGGCCTTCCTCTATCTGTTCAGGCTCATCCATGTCATTTTCCTGGGCCAACTGAAGGACAAAAACCGGCGGGTGAAAGAGGTCTATCCCTGGCTCCTCATTCCTGCCTATGCCATGCTCATCGGTGTCATGGTGCTCTCCATGTTCCCCAACACCCTGCTGGGACCCCTGGGCAGAATGTTATCCACAGCCTTCCCCAAGGGCGCGCTCCATTGGGACGGATACACCGCCAGTACGGCATACGGCACCTTTAACATGCCGATCATCATGGCGGTCATTGGCAGCACCTTCGCCGTCGTCTTCCTGTGGCTCCTCCTGGCAAACCGGCGCGCGGTGAAGGTGAAGCAGTTCAACATCTTCTACTCCGGCGAGGCGCCCTCCCGCCCGGAGCTCACCCACTTCGGGTACAACTTCTTCGCCCACTACAAAAAAGCCGTGGGCTTCATGGCCGTGCCCCTGGTCACGCGATTCTGGGATCAGGTATCTGAAGGTCTCCACGCCCTGGCCGGCTACGGTCGCGCCATCTACACCGGGAACGCCCAGAGCTATCTCTTCCATATTGTCGGCTTCGTGGTGGCCATTTATCTTATCACCATGGGAGGTCTCTCATGAACTTTGATCCCATGAAAATCCCCTGGTCTCTCCTCGGACTGTTCATTGTCTTCTGCATCGGCATGTTCATCCGGGGTTTCGTCCCCAAAATCACGGCCCGTGTGGGCAAGCGCATCGGAATCCGCATCTATCAGCCCTGGTTTGATTATGTGAAGAACTTTTCCATCCAGACCTCCATCACCCACGGCTATATGTTCTACTTGGGCCCGGTCTTCCGCCTCACCGGCGGCATCGGCATGGTCCTCTTCATGCCCCTCATCCACGGCTCCTGGTACTTCTCCAACTTCGCCTTCGCCGGGGACATGGTGCTCTTCTTGTATCTCATGTTCTTCGGAACCCTGGGCATGGCTCTGGGTGCCGGCGAGAGCGGTCACCCCTACAGCGCCATCGGCGTGGCTCGAGGTCTGGCTCAGGTAACAGTAGCTGAGATTCCCCTGGTGCTCGCGATGCTTGCGGTGGCGGCCCAGCACCACACTCTCTCCATCAGCCAGATCGTCGCCGCCCAGCAGGGCGGAATCGCCCACTGGACCATGGTCACCAACCCCGTGGCTACGGCTACGGGCATGCTGGCCCTCCTGGGTTCCATGATGAACTCACCCTTCAATGTTGTCCTGGCGCCCCAGGAGATCCCCATCGGCCCTCCAACGGAATACCACGGGACATTCCTGGGGATCCTGACCACCAACCGGTCCATCTTCCCCATGGCCAAGATCATCTTCTTCATGAACATCTTCTTCGGTGGCGCCACCAACTGGGCCATTCTCATCCTCAAGGGATGGCTCATTTACATGTGGCCGGTGATCGTGGGAGTCGTCTTTCCCCGGTTCCGCGTGGATCAATCCATCCGATGGTTTCTCAAGGTTCCCCTGCTGCTTGGTATCCTTGCCGTGGCCCTGGTGTAAGGGCGTGAGGTTCATATGACCGACAAAAAATATCCCTCCCATGAAGTTACCGGTCCCGACGGCAAAACATTCACCGTCACGCCCATGGAAGATTACTACTGCCAGGAGCGGCCCCAGGTCCAGAAATCCGCCAACGCCGTGGTTGAGAAGTTCTTCAACTGGGCACGGGCCAACAGTCTGTGGATCGTAGGGTTTGGCACCGGCTGCGGCGCCATCGAGATGCGCCCCCTGCGCACGCCCCGTTTTGACGCCTACCGTTACGGCATCAACTGGCGCGCCACTCCCAGGCAGTCCAACCTCTTTATTATCTCCGGGTACCTCTCGGTGAAGACCCTGAAACGGGCCATCCGCGTGTACGAGCAGATGCAGGGGCCCAAATATGTGCTTGGGCTCGGCTCCTGCACCATCAACGGCGGCATGTACTGGGACAGCTATAACACGGTAAAGCGCCTGGACTATTACCTCCCCGTGGACGCCTATATTACGGGCTGCATGCCCCGCCCCGAGTCCCTCCTGGACGGCTTCGAGGAGCTCAAGAAGATAATCATGGCGGGAGAAGCCAATGGCGCCAATCTCTACGCCGAGAAATTTGACTGGTACAAGGCCAATCAGAAAAAAATCATTAAAAACTGGGATATGCCCGACTACAGCTGGTGACACACCCATGAAAACATTGCTCAAAGACCTCAGAAAACGCTTTGACATCACCGCCCACACGGTGCAGCGGGACAATGAACTCTTTGTCACGGTGCCAAAGGATCGCGCCCTGGACCTGGTGACCCACCTTCGGGACCGGGAGGGGTTCGCCCACCTCTCCCTCCTCACGGCCGTGGACTGGCTCGAGGATGGCGTCTTCCAGCTCACCTACCTTCTCAACAACCCCGAGAAGAAGCAGGACGTTGGCGTTCGCACCCTCCTGGATCGGGAGAACCCCGTCATGGACAGCGCCCACCTGCTCTGGGCCCAGATGGCCACCTACCAGCGGGAGCTCTTCGAGATGTTCGGCATCTCCTTCCCCGGCAGCCCTGGCCTTGAGGAGCCCTTCGTACTGGAGGACTGGGATGGCCCCCCCCCTACCGGCGCGACTTCGACACGAAAAAGTACGCCGAGGAGACCTACTTCCCCAGGCCCGGGCGCGTCACCCACGACCCGGCCACCCACATGAAGGAAAAACTCTATCCGGAGGACGACAATGTTTAAATTCGAAGAGGACCGTTCCAAGTTCCCCGAAAAAAACCCGGATGGAACCAACATCATCGACCTGGAGAGCGGCCGGTTCACCCATATCTGGCAGGGGCCCGTGCATCCGGGCATGACCGGCAACATGTCCCTGGAGCTCATTATCCAGGGGGACGAGGTCATGTCGTGCAAGACCCACGTGGGGTATCTCCATCGCGGCTTCGAGAAGCTCATGGAGCGCCGGCGCTTCATCCAGTGCCTGCCCATCTGTGTGCGCATCTGCGTTCCCGAGCCTGACTTCAACGAGTACTGCCTGTGCGCCACGGTAGAGGAGCTGGCGGGCATCGAGGTCCCCGACGCCGCGCAGTGGATGCGGACGCTCCTCCTGGAAATGGCCCGCCTCCAGAGCTACCTCATGTGGCTCGGCGGCATCTCCGGCTCCCTGGGCATGGGCATCATCGGCCAGTGGACCAACTACGCCCGCGACCTCATCCTGGACCGCTTCGAGGAGATCACCGGCGGACGCATCTACCACATGC
>JAHJLU010000412.1 GCA_018821745.1 Myxococcota bacterium
AGACCCGAAATTCCCCCCTCCCCTTTGTAACTGTTCACGTTCTGTCCCAGGAGGAAGATCTCCGTGGCCCCCTTTGATACAAAACGCTTCACTTCATGCAGGATATCGTCCTGCGGGCGACTTCTTTCTGGCCCCCGGGCCATGGGCACCACACAGTAGGTGCAAAAATTTCCGCAGCCCTTTTGAATGGGCAGGAACGCCGAGACCCCAGTTGCTCGTGGATCGGCCTCCAGGAAAGTTGGATTATCCGTAATGAAACCATCGTAAACTGCCTGGTAATCTGCGGTCGCATCCATGGAAAACAGCGTCTCGGCGAGGCTGTCATACCAGTCGGGGCCCATCACGAGATCCGCCCCCTCCGCCAGGAGGGAATCCCCCTCCAGCTGGGCCACACATCCTGTCACCACCACCTTTATAGCGGGATTTCCCGCCTTCGCCTGCTTGATGGCGCTGATCACTTTCTCCCGCGGTTTCTCCCGTACGCTGCAGGTGTTGAGCAGCAACACATCGCCGAGCCCATCCGTGGCACTTTCCAATCCCGCAGCAGTGAGCATTTCAGCGATTCGTTCCGAATCGTACACATTCATTTGGCATCCGTAGGTCTTGATGGTAAATCTCATGCTGGCTGTTTTACGGCCCCTTTTTAAAGAGTGCAACCCCTAACAGCATAATTGCGTGGCTGTTCAGCGCGGTGCACCTGCTGTGCAACCCTTTGCCCCCGGATGATCATCATGAACACACCTCTTCGAATCTGTCTGATTATAGGCCCACTGCTCACCCTCTTTGCCTGCAAGGGCAAGGATAAGGCGCCCCCCGCGTGCAAGACCCCGGCCCCTGCGAAAAAAACCGTCACCGTTCCCAAATTTTTTACCTCGCGAACCATCCTGGAGTTCCAGATCCATCTGGCGCGATCCATCAAGATTAAGGCGTGGAAAGATCTGGAAACCTGGCTGCTCGGTGGCCTCATCAAAGACACCTGCCCCACCAAGGCCCTGGGATTTGACTGGGAAGGCTGCTTCAAGGGAGTGGACACCCAGGCCCTTGAACTGAAATCCAAGAAGCTCCCCAACTGCCCGTCGGGGACCACACCGGCCTTCTCCAGCGAAAAGTGCCCCGTCACATCCTACTGTGAGAAACTGTCGCTGCTTATGGAGAACAAGGCCGGACAGAAACGGGAGGTTACTTTCACCGGCCTCGCAAAGGTGGCCGAAAAATGGTGGGTTATGGGGCCAATTTCCTGTAAAAATGTCCCGTAAGGTACATTTTCATGATCACACCCTCCACGCAAATTCTCATCATCGACGAAAACAAGGGGTGGGCCTCCTATTTCTGCTCCCTGTTTCCAAAGGATCAGGCGCAGTACGCCACCTCAATATCCATGGTCCGGGGCGAGAACCCCCTCGTCAGAGTTCTTGTGGTCAGCGCCTCGCTCCCCGACTCTCCCCTGGCTGAGGCACTTCAGATCCTCCATGCCAGATACCCGGGGTGTCCCGTATTCGTCATCGGATCCTCGCTGGATCGGTGGCTCGCAACCTCGGCCACCGCTCTCCTCGCGTTTGCTTTTCTCCACCGGGAGTTACCACTGGAGCTCCAGCGCGCGCTGATCATGAAGGCCCTCCCCCATACCTCGCCACGGGAAAACGCGGTGCCTTCCCCTGCGGGTTCGGGAAAAATCCTGCGGATCCCCAAGGGGTTTATCGTCAAGTCCGACCTCCTCCACCGCGTCATCTCTCTTCTATCCCGGGGCGCCCGGCATCACCTCCCCGTCCTCCTGGAAGGACCCACGGGGGTGGGCAAATCTCAGTTGTCCCAACTTTATCATCGCCTGGGGAGCCATCCCGAGAGCCCCTTTGTGCCCTTTCCCTCTGAAAGCGGAGCTGACACCGCCACGCTTCAGACCGCCATCAGCGTCATCGAAGAATCCAGGGGGGGGACACTTTTTATCCGGGAGGTGGGTTCCCTCTCCCTCGCCAACCAGGATCTTCTCTGGACATGGCTTAAAAACCGTCTCCTGCATGATGAAACCACTGCGCCCGTTGGCTTCATCGCCTCCACATCACAGAATCTCTCGCTGGCTGTAGAGATGGGTACATTCAGCGGAGATCTCCTCAGTTTACTCACCCTGTTTCCCGTTGAGGTCCCGCCCCTCACGGATCGCATCCAGGAAATCCCCGCGCTGGTTCAGCATTTTGCCACGGTCTTCAGCCGGGATCGGAGGCTGCCTCCCAAATTCTGTACACAGGAATTTCTGGTGACACTGGTCCAGCACCCGTGGTCCGAAAACATCTCGGAGCTCAAGGAAGCCATTTCCTTCGCCATCAGCGCCTCGGGAGATCAGCGGGAGCTCTATGCACATCACCTCACTGGGTTCCCGGGGTTCTCCATTAAAGACATCGTGCGGCCCAGCTCCCTCGCTGGGCAGAAGGCCTTCGACGCGTGGATCGACAGTATGCCCCGCCTGGGGAAGGGGTTCAACCTCGACTCCCACCTGGACAAAGAGGCGCGAAAAATCCTCACCTATGCGCTTGCCATCACGGGGAGCAATCTCAGTCGCACCGCAAGCCTCCTGGGAATCTCCCGGAGACGGCTCACCCTCATGAGCCATAAACTGGGGATTCGGATCACCACAACCCGTGGACGCCCCCCCCATTGAGATTACAATGTTATTTCAAGTTTTGGTTATTGGCGGGGTTATTACCCAGGGTGAGACCCAGCACGGACTCGACACACTCTTTCACGGGGTCCGGTGTACAGCTGTCAGCGGTCTCGATGCAGAGAGTGGCCTCGGCCAACTTTGAGGGGGTAAAGCAGATCAGGATGTTGCCGTCGGCGATCATGTTGCTCATGCAGTCCGACATCTCCTGCTCCGTTGGATCGGCGATACCGTCACAGTCCAGGCGCACGGTGCAGGCTGTCTCCAGATAGTCAGTGGTGTCCGTTGTGCATTCCTCGGTGTTTTCGTCGTAGCAGATGGTGGAGTTCTCGCCACCTTCAGAGAGCTCCTGGCAGGTTTGTTCTTCCTTGCACGCAACAAATGCCTCAAAGAAACCGTCAAGTTGATTGACCGCCTGCTCCTGACA
>JAHJLU010000038.1 GCA_018821745.1 Myxococcota bacterium
CCTGAGTACCGTCAAATCTGGCCACACCCAGGGAGCCGGTGCCTACCCAGAGGTAGTTGCGGGCCTGGGTAACAACGGTCATTTTCGGGGGAAATTTTGTGGAATTGATGTTTGCAAAATAGCAGGGAGCGGTCCCTTTGGCCTTCAATTTAAATCCTTTGGCCGATTTCATGGCACAGGGGACCATATTATACACGCTGCCACCGCTGTAAAACATGATGGAATCCTTGAAGGACTGTAACCAGTCAATGGGATCATCTGTGACATAGGTGTATCTCTTGGAACCGGATATCAGTTTTATTTTGCCAGAACCATCGGGCACTTTTCCAGCGATCCACAGCGATTTACCGTGGCTCTCAAGGGCGGTCACACTGGTCAATCCGATGTTCATATCCGAGCATGACCCTTGTTCGCAACGCCATAGACCGGATTTCTCGGTCCCCACATATGTTTTGCCATCGCTGCTGATTTTCAGCGTGGTGACATGAACCCCTTTTTTATACACGAGAAACCGGCCAAATGCATGAAAAACAAGGCCGGAATTGAGGCCTACCCAAATTCCTCCCTTGTCGGTAGCGGCGAGGGAGGTGATTCTGCCTTCCATGGGCAGTGATTTGTTCTGCCACGATCCGTGGCTGAAGACCGCGAGGCCGCCGGATGTGCCCGCGAACAGGGTGTCCCCCTGCCAGGCGAGGGCCAGAATGTTGTTGGAGGGCAGTCCCTCATTTTTCGTCATGATTTGCTTCACTGAAAAATCATGCCCGAATTGCAACAGGCCCTTGTTTGTTCCTACCCACACGGCACCCTCGGTGATCTGGATGGCGGTTACCGTCCTGGATTCCGTAAAGAAATTCGCTTTGCCGAAGGGGGTTGACTTCATGGTGTAGTAAGATTTTGAGTAATAGATGACCTTCTGGGGTTTTTTGCAGGAGCCCAGAACAGCAGCCACGAGGAGGATGATAGGAAAAAGTGATTTCAGCATGTTTCTCTCTTATAGATGGGAGTAAGGCTTAAACACATTCAGCTTGTTTATCGCAAAAGAGAAGATATTTCAAGGGAAGAGCCTGTCCCCGAAGAGGAATTCCAACCTTCGGCGCCGAATCTCCAGAGTTAAAACGGGGCGTAACATAATGAGATGAAAGGGCAATGAGATTTTGATGGCTCCGGTTGGCTCCAGGGGTGCACAGTGAATTTTCATGGCCGACTCATCGTGGAGATGGGAGTGTACGGTAATTCCGGGAGTGAGGGGTGACGATACCTGCTCGCTGACGAGTTTGAGCAAATCGCAGAAATCCCAAGAAATATCAAGGGTGAGGCTTGACGCGTCGATTTGGGCAGCGCAACTCAGGGAAGGAGGAGGGCCTGCAGCGTCAGAAGGATGCACCAAAGAGATCACCTGGACGACGGGGAGCGGCATGTCAGAGCGCGAAGTCGTCACCGTGAGGGCGTTGTTCCAGGAACCGGCCAGTGCATGCAGTCCCTGTCCCTTGAGCACGTTGGCCATAGCCTGTGTTCGGAATCGCTCGGGGATTATTATCGCCTCGGTGGGCGAACTCGCCTTCTCTTCTACATCTTCAACGCAGGAGCCCATGGCCTGTGCGGCCTTCACTATCGCATCGAAGTCAATCATGTTCAATCCATAGATCCTTGGCTGTTACAATGTCCAGAGCTATGGCCCGGGTCAGTTCTTCGCGGGAGGGAAAAATCGACTGGCTCCTGATTCGGTGCTCGAAGGCGACCAGGAGCACCTGGTCGTACAGGTTCATATTTTCTCCGATAACATGGACCTCGACCTCTCTGGGAAGTCCCGGTGCGATGGATTCGCGGGATCCGACAGATATGACTGCTGGAAAAGCATGTTCTTCAATCGTGACTGTCCCTGCGTAGACGCCGTTGGAAGGGATGAGTTGTTTCGTTCTGACATTGGCGGTGGGGAATCCCATCTTCTGTCCAATACCCAGGCCGTGACCAACTGTCCCCTCTATTATATATGGGCGCCCCAGAAAATGCTGCGCCTGGACCACATCCCCTTCGAGCAGGAACTGCCGGATCTTTGTAGAGCTCACGATGACCCCGTCTATGGTGAAGTGGGGGACAACGCACACGGAAACTCCCCGTGGAATCAAGGCGGTTTCCAGATTCTGGATGGTGCCGGAACGTCCAGAACCAAATCGGAAGGCCTCGCCGATGACTACCGCATCCAGGTCCAGTGTCCGGGCAATCTCGTCGAGAAAGGCGTTGGCCGTCTTGCTGGCAAAATCCCGGGTGAAGGGGAGCACGATCACCCCTTCAACACCATGGTGGTGTAGCCGTTCCACCCGCTCATGGAGGAGGCTGAGTTTCCCCAGTCGATAATTGGGAGCGATAACTTCAAGCGGATGAGGATCAAAGGTCAGCGCAGCCAGCGGTCCTTTATAATCAAGGGCCCGCTCTATGAGCCTCCTGTGTCCCAGGTGGACACCATCGAAATTGCCGATGAGGAGGGTGCGGGGGTCGATCTGATCCCTGGCGCTGATGAGTGATGAGAAATATTGCATGGAAAGACTCAACTGCAGCCCGAGGTGCCTCCGCAGTTCATGCATTTGTAACAGGCGCCATTGCGGACCATGACAAAGCCACAATCGGGACAGATTGGGGCATCGCTGGAGGGGACATAGTCGCCAAGAGTCGCGCTGTCGAACAGGGATTGCTGGGGGAATGAATCACTCATGTTGCTGAGATCAAAGAGATTCTCCTGGCTACTGATGCTGTTGACTTCGATCCTGGCGATGTAGGGGTTTTTACCTTCCTTGTGGTGCAGGTACAGCCAACGGAAAATGTAATCCACCAGTGAACTGGCAACGGGAATATCTGGATTGGTAGTGATTCCCGATGGCTCGAATCGCGAGTGCATATATTTCTCACAGAACAGGTCAAGGGGAACACCGTGCTGCAGTGCGACGCTGATCGAGATTGCGAAGGCGTCCATGAGGCCGGAGATGGTGGAGCCCTCCTTTGCCATGGAAATAAAGAGCTCTCCCGGGGTGCCGTCCAGATAATAACCGACGGTCAGGTATCCCTCATGTCCTCCCACCTCAAACTTATGGGTAATGGAGAGGCGCTCATCGGGCAGCTTTTTGCGAACCAGCATTCGGGGAGACGGGGGAGCAACGGCGGGCTCTGATTTTTTGTC